>NZ_JAATEK010000079.1:0-11626 GCF_012034195.1 Microbispora sp. CL1-1 | reverse complement strand
TATGGTCTTCGGTTTTCCCGCCCTGCCGTTGCTCACTACTCGGTGATGTGCTGGTCGCGACCGGCCTGGTACACGCGGCCGTGACCGCTGGCGGTCGCTCTCATCAGGATCGACCCGATCTGCGTCTGATCGGCGGGGGTCAGCACGGGCGTGAGCTCCTCATCGAGCACCCGGCGCAGTTCCGCGCCCAGGGCGGGGTCCTCGCGTAGCAACTGCTGCAGCCGGACCTGCCAGGATCCGGCCAGCGCCCGCTCGGTATCGAGATCGCCGTCGTGGCGGGCGGCAAGGACCTGGGTGCGGACCTCGGCCAGCTCCTTCTCGACTGTGTCAGCTTGCTCGGGACGGACCCGCCTCCACAGCGCGACCGCTCCCGCTCGGGCCTGCTCCCATGCATCAGTGGCCATCGCCGTCACCAAAGCGGTTCCAGCGGCAAGTACTATCGGATCCACTCCGCCCACTCCTTACGCAGGGTAGGAATTGCTCAAGCCGCCGGTGTTACCGACAGCCGAGCAGCCAGTGACAGCCACGGCCAGGGATATTGCCCCTCCTACGCGGCGATTATGTGCGACATTCACGAATGGTCTTATATACCCTGAATGGATCGGTCCACAAGGTGTAATCCATTGCTTTTTAAGTCAACCTCGATCATTCACGGCTGGGTAAGGTCACCCGACCGGGTTCGGCTGATGGAAGTTTCTGCCTTGCAGTCCGGACCTGGCCGCGCTTCCCCTCCGAGATCACTCCCGGCGGCTCATCGCCGAGCGCCTGCGCCTGGGCGCCTTCGACGAGCTGACCGAATTCCGGCTCATCCAGTGTGCTCACATGATGGGGTTCCGGGGCCGCTTCTCCACCAAGTCCCGTCGCTACTCCACGACCTCCGGCATCGCCGGCGTCCGCCAGATCTTGTTCGAGTCCCGCATGATCGACACACCGCCCCGACGACGGCCCTGGGCGCGCACCCTGGAGCAGCGTTTCGCCCAGGTGCCGATGGCCGACCAGGTCCGCCAGGTGCTGCTGCGCTATGTCCGCACCCGCGCCGCGGTACTACGACCCCGATCGGTGGAGAGCCTGGTCAACGACCTGCTGCCGTTCGCCGAATACCTCACCGACCGTCATCCCGACGTGACCTCGCTGCGCCAGCTGGAGCGGCACCACATCGAGGGCTACCTCATCTTCAACCGCACCCGGCCCTGGCGCGGCCAGCGCGCCGCGGCCGGGGCAGGCCGGACCGTCTCGGCAGCAGTCGCCCAAGCAGCGGCACTCAGCCTGCGCAACATGCTCGACGACATCGCCGCCTGGGGCTGGGCCGAAGCACCCACGCGCCGCCTGGTCTTCGCCGCCGATATCCCCAAACTCGACCAGCCGCTGCCCCGGGCGCTGCCGCCCGACATCGATGCCGCCCTTATGAATGCCGTCGCCCGCCTGGACGACGATTTCGCCCGCCTGGCCCTGCCCGTCCTTCGCGGTGCTGGGCTGCGCGTCGGCGAGCTGCTCGACCTGGAGGTCGGCAGCATCATCGACTACGGTCCCACCGGGACCTGGCTGAAAGTCCCGCTCGGCAAGCTCGCCACCGAACGCATGGTCCCCCTGGACGCCGGCACCCTCACCGCGCTGGATGAATGGGCCACGCTGCGCGGCGTTCACCGACCGTTGCCGCATCCACGCACCGCGACACCAACCGACTTCCTGTTCACCCTGCACGGCCGCAGACTCGGCGCGACCCGGCTGCGCAACGGCCTGCTCGCCGCCGCCGAACTGGCCGGGCTCCGCGCACCCGACGGCGGCGTGCTCGTCGTCACCCCGCATCAGCTCCGCCACACCTGGGCCACCGGCCTGGCCAACGCCGGGATGAGCCTGCAGGCGCTGATGGCTCTGCTCGGGCATGTCACCCCGCAGATGACCATCCGCTACGCGACCTTGGCCTCCCCGACGCTGCGCACCGCCTACGACGAAGCAATGGGCAAGATGCGCCGCCAGTTCACCCTGACCCCGGCCGGCAAGCCGATCGTCCCGGACAAGGTGACCTGGCTGAACAGCGAGATGCTCAAGACCCGCGTCGCTCACGGCTACTGCTCCCGACACGAAGCCGCAGGCGCCTGCCCCTACGCCAACATCTGCGAAACCTGCGACAACTTCGTGACCGGCCCCGAGTTCACTGACGCCCTGCGCAGCCAGCTCACCGATGTTCAAGCACTCCAGGCCGACGCCGACCATCGCGGTTGGGACAGCGAGGCGGCCCGCCACGCCCGCGTCGCCGACGCACTCACCGACCACATCTCCCGCCTCGAGCGCTGAACTGCGACTCCCTCAACTGCCTTGCCCTGAGGGCCAGGGCCGGTTAATCGAACGGCTGAACCGGGAAATCAAACGCCGCTCCGACGTCGTGGGCGTCTTCCCCAACCCCACCGCCCTGGGCCGCCTGGCCGGAGCCGTCCTGGCCGAACACCACGACGAATGGCAAGTCAGCGACCGCCGCTACCTGTCCGAGGGCTCCATGGCCCAACTCGCCGCCCCGCCCGCAGACGATCTGGCCAAACCCCTGGCGCACACCACCCTCACCGCGTCATAGTCACACCAACCCACAACTCCCCAACCCCACACGATCAGCAGCGAGTTGCACCACTCAGCGGGACATCACCCAACTCATTGCGCCCGCAGCTCTACGTAAACGCAGCCTGCGGTCCGAGGTACTGATCAGTGCTACGTCGATACGACGAATGCCCTCGCGGCATTGATCGTTATGAGCGGAATAATCAGTCGACCGCTCTCCGGACGCCTGGACTATTCACTCCCTCGCGCAGGGCGGATTTTCTTGTCTAATCCCTGCTTTCCATCGTGTAGTCGGGATGTGTTTCTCCGGAAGGGTGCGCCGTCGGTCCGCCGGGCGGCCCGAGGCGCGCGTCCCCGCCCGCTCCCGGTGAGCTGCCGGTGCCGGAGGGAACGGGGATCGGCTTCGGCATCGGGGACTGGATCACCGGTCAGATCAACTCCTGGTTCGCCGGCCTGGTGTACCTGGCGATCAAGCCGTTGCTGGACCTGCTGGCGGTGACGCTGCTGGCCACCCCGGACGTTTCCGGCAGCGGCCGGGTCTTCGACCTGTGGCAGGCGACCGCCGCGATCGCCAACACCGGGTTCGTCCTGCTGGCGACCGTCGGCGCGATCAGCGCGATGGGCTACCAGACGGTGCAGACGCGGTATGCGGTCAAGGAGGTCCTGCCCCGGCTGTTCATCGCCGTCCTGGCCGCCAACAGCAGCTTCCTGCTGTGCGGGAAGGTCATCGAGATCGCCAATGCCCTGTCCAAGGCCCTGCTCGGGCAGGACTTCGACGGTCGCCGCGCCGCCGCCACCCTCCAGACGCTGATCATCGCGCCGGGCGCCTCGCAGCAGATCTTCTACGTCCTGCTCGCCCTGGTCGCGGTCGTCTTGCTGCTGCTGTTGCTGATCACGTTCGTCATGCGGGTGGCGCTGGTGCTGTTGCTGACGGTCGCCTCGCCGCTCGCGCTGGCCTGCCTGGCTCTGCCGTACACCGAGGGGCTGGCCCGGTTCTGGTGGCGGGCCTTCACCGGGCTCCTGCTCATCCAGGTCACCCAGTCGCTCACGCTCGTCCTGGCGGTGCGGATCTTCTTCAACCAGGACGGGCGGCTGCTGCTCGGCATCGTCCCGACCGGCCAGCTCGTCAATCTGGTGCTCGCCCTGTGCCTGCTGATCATCTTGATCCGCATTCCTGGCTGGATCTCTCGCCGGATCTTCGCCGGGGTCGGCGGCCACTCGATGATCGGCCGGATGGTCAAGTACGCCTTGGCCTACAAGCTCACCTCGCCCGTCCTGGCCGCCCTGCACCTCCGCCCGGGTGGACGCCGGAGCAGCACGCCTCGGGTCGCCGGGCACGTGGCTGCCGCCCATGCGATGGCCGGGAGAACGATGGCCAGCCGAGCGCTTCCGGCGCTCGCCGCCGGTCCTGCTGGTACGGCTGCCGCTGCCGGCGCGACTGCCCTGACCGGGACCGCCGCCTCTGCGGCCCGAGGTGGGCCCGGTCCTGCCAAGCACGCGCCCGTGGCCGCCCGCCGCCCGATGAATCCGGCGGATTGGGAGGCCGCCCCTGTCAAGCACGCTCCGTCCGCTCCTGCTGTCCAGGGCAAGTACCGGAGGCCGCCGCGGCCGTCCGGTCCGGTTCCCCCGACGACGCCGGTATACGGGTATCCGCGCGAGACCTACTACGCAAACGGCCCGGCCGGGCTGGCCCAGATGTACCGGCTCCGCACCCAGAACAGCCCATCACGGCCTGCCCGCCCACCGGTCCCGCCGGTGATGTTCCGGCCTCCCGTCTACCCCTCGCAGGGCGTCTCCGGACGGCCGGGCGACACAGGAGATCGCCGTACTCCGCCCCCCAACCCCACAGGAGATGAGGGCCGATGAGCTGGGTGCAGCCGGTTCGCATCCCCGCCGACGTGGACCAGGACGACAAAATCGTCGCGGGGTTCACCGCCCGCCAAGTGGTCATCCTCGTCGGCACCGGCGCTCTGCTCTACGCCGCGTACCTGCTCGTCGGTGACCGGGTGCCGCTCGTGGTCTGCGCCGCGGTGGCGCTGCCGATCGCGGTGGCCGGGATCCTACTCGCAACCGCCCGACACGACGGTTTGTCGCTCGACCGCTACCTGCTCGCCGTCGTCCGCCACCTGCGCGCACCCAAACGCCTCGTCTCCGCTTCCCAGGAGGTGCCACCACCTCCCACGTGGATCGGCGCCAGGCCCGGCCCCGCTCCCGCGCAGCTACGCCTTCCCGTTCAGGGGATGGCCGGGGACGGGCTACTCGACCTCGGCCCGGACGGCATCGCGGCCATCGCGGAGGTGTCCACGCTCAGCTTCGCCCTGCGTACCCCCGAAGAGCAGGACGCGCTGGTCACGGTGTTCGGGCGCTGGCTCAACTCGCTTTCGGGCCCGGTCCAGATCCTCGTACGCGCCGAACGGGTCGACCTCGCCGAAACGATCGCCACTCTTGAGCACAACGCCCGCCACCTGCCGCACCCGGCGCTGTCGGCCGCCGCGCTCCAGCACGCCGGCTTCCTCGCCGGCCTCGCCGGCCGTCATGACCTGCTGCGCCGCCAGGTCCTCCTGGTTGTACGTGAGCCCGCGGCAGGTAAGGCGCGGGAGGCCTCGGCGGCCCGTGCCCTGCGGCGGCTGGACGAAGCCGCTCGTCTGCTGTCGGCCTGCGGCCTGACCGTCCGCCTGCTCGACACCCCCGCCACGAGCGCACTGCTGGCCGCCTGCTTCGACCCTGCGGCGCCGCCGCTGCCCGGCGCCCAGATGGCGGCTCCGGACCAGGTCATCACGAGAGGAGAACGCTGGTGAAGCTCGCCTTCCGCCGCACGACACAGCGCGCGCATGGGTTCGGCCCCGACGCGGTCGAAGTCCGGCCCCGGCACCTGCAGGTCGGCGACGACCACTGCGCGACGCTCGCCGTCACCGGCTACCCGCGCGAGGTCACACCCGGCTGGCTGGAACCCCTGCTCACCTACCCCGGGCGGCTGGATGTGTCCTTCCACGTCGACCCGGTGCCGTCCCTGGTCGCCTCCGACCGGCTCCGCAAACAGCTCGCCCGCCTGGAATCCGGCCTGCGCAGCGACCACCAGCACGGTCGGCTCATCGACCCCAGCGCGGAGGTCGCCGCCGAAGACGCCCAGGAGCTGGCCTCCCGGCTCGCGCGAGGACAGGCCAAGCTGTTCCGCACCTCGATCTACCTCACGGTCCACGCCACCACTGCCGAGGAGTTGGAGGACGCCTGCGCCCAGGTCCGGGCCCTGGCCGGGTCGCTCCTGCTGGACGCGCGTGTGGTGACCTTCCGGCAGCTTCAGGGCTGGGTGTCGGCGCTGCCTATGGCGTACGACAACCTGCAGATGCGCCGCACCTTCGACACCCCGGCGCTCGCGGCGGCCTTCCCTTTCACCAGTCCCGACCTGACCGCCGACCTTGGACCCACCACGGTTCTGTACGGCGCGAACGCGGCCAGCTCCTCTCTCGTGGCCTGGGACCGGTTCGCCCAGCCCAACCACAACTCGACAATCCTGGGCTGTTCCGGCGGCGGCAAGTCCTACCTGGCCAAGCTGGAAGCACTGCGCTCGCTCTACACCGGCGTCGAGGTCGCCGTCATCGACCCCGAAGACGAGTACGCCCGCCTGTGCGCGGCCGTCGGCGGCGCCTACCTGCAGCTCGGCGCGGCGAACGTCCGGCTCAACCCCTTCGACCTACCGCCTCCGGAACAGCGGGAGGGCGACGCGCTCACCAGACGCTCGCTGTTCCTGCACACCCTGGTCGCGGTCATGCTCGGCGAGCCACTCGACAAGGCCAGCAAGGCCGCGCTCGACCGGGCCATCATCGCCGCCTACAAGGGCGCGGGGATCACCTTCGACCGGCGGACCTGGACACGCCGCCCGCCGCTCATGCGCGACCTCGCCGACGCGTTGGCCGCCGACAACGACCCCAAGGCCAGGGAACTGGCCGCCGGACTCGCGCCGTACGTCACCGGAAGCCACCGCCGGCTCTTCGACGGCCACACCACCACGCGGCCCGACTCCCACCTGATCGTCTTCTCTCTGCGGGACCTGCCCGACGAGCTCAAGGCCGTCGGCACCCTGCTGACCCTGGACGCGGTCTGGCGGCGCGTCTCCGACCCGGGCAATCGCCGCCCTCGTCTCGTTGTGGTCGATGAGGCATGGCTGCTCATGCGCGACCCGGAGGGTGCGAAGTTCCTGCTACGGATGGCCAAAAGCGCCCGCAAGCACTGGGCCGGGCTGTCGGTGGTCACCCAGGACGCCGCCGACCTGCTCGGCTCCGACATCGGGCAGGCGATCATCGCCAACTCCGCCACCCAGATCCTGCTCCGCCAGGCACCCCAGGCGATCGACAGAGTCGCCGAGGCCTTCCGCCTGTCCGATGGCGAACGCCAGCTCCTGCTGTCGGCCGAGCGCGGTTTCGGGCTCCTGGCCGCCGACTCCGGCGCTTCCCGAGTCGCCTTCCAGGTCCTGGCCAGCGAGCAGGAACACCGCCTGGCCACGTCATCACCCTCCGAGCTGGCCGCCTATGGACACCTCATGGCAGACGAGGAGGACGAGTTCTGATGCTGCAGAACCTTCCCTATGACCCCGATGCCTTCATCGAGATGCTCCTGACCTGGGTGAGCACCCATGTCTCGTGGCTCACCTTCGGGGTTTCGGCCGCTGCGATCGTGCTTGAACTGCTCAGCGCCCTAGTCGTACGGCTGCGCCACCGCGCCGCGACGAAGGGGGCGCGATGCGTGGAGATCCTCGCGCCCCCGGTGGCGGACATGGCGGGGTCGGAGGCGCTGTGGACCAACCTGATGGGGCTGCTGCGCCCGGCCTGGAAGCGTGCCCTGTTCGGTCAGCCGCACCTGGCCTTCGAGTACGTCTTCGGCGCCGGCGGCGTACGGATCCGGCTGTGGGTTCCGGGCACCGTCCCGCAGCACCTGGTGGAGCACGCGATCGAGTCGGCCTGGCCGTCGGCGCGCACGGCGGTCGTGGAGGCGGCCCCGCCGGTCCCGCTGACCGGGCAGGCGACCGGCGGGCACCTGGTGATCGCCCGAAGTGAGCTGCTGCCGATCCGCCACTCCCATGACCACGACCCGCTCCGCGCCCTGCTCGGAGCCGCCGTGGGCATGCCCGCCTGGCAGCACGCCGCCGTCCAGATCCTCGCCCGGCCCGCCACCGGCCGCCGCCTCGCCCAGCTGATCAGCGGAGGCCCCACCGGAGTGACCACCAGGGGCGGGCTGGCCGTACCGCTCGGGCTGGTGCGCGCCTTTCTGGACTTCGTCACCCCCGGCCCGATGCACCCCCGGCTCCATCCAGCACATCTCAGCCCCACCAATCGTGCCGCCCGGCTGGAGGAATCGGCCGAAGCCCGCGCCATCCGCGACAAAGCCCAACGCCCGCGCTACGAGGTCGCAATCCGGTACGCCGTACAGGCAGACGACCCCACCTCGGGTGACGAGCGCGATCGCAAGCAGGCCCGCGAGGCCCGGCGGAACGCGACCCGGGGCCGGGCACACGCGATCGCCTCGTCCTTCGCCCTGTTCGCCGGACACAACCGGCTGGAACGGCACCGGCTCACCCTGCCCGCCGAGCGACTGGCCTCCCGGATGCTCCGGCGCGGGTTCCTGCTCTCGGTGCCCGAAATCGCCGCCCTGGCGCACCTTCCCTTGGACGCCGCCGTACCGGGTCTGAGCCGTGCCGGGGCCAGGTCGGTGCCGCCCGCGCCGCAGGTCTCCGCGAAGGGCAAGGTGCTCGGCTTCTGCGACGCCGGGCACGTGCGGCCGGTCGCGCTGCGCGTGGCCGACTCCTTCCACCACGTGCACGTCCTCGGCCCGAACGGCACCGGCAAAAGCACGCTGCTGGCCCAGATGATCCTCTCCGACATCGAGGCCGGCCACGGCGTCGCCGTCGTCGACGCCAAGGGTGACCTGGTCACCGACCTGCTCGGCCTCATTCCCGAAGAAGCGGGCGAGCGCCTGGCTTTGATCGACCCGGACGACCGCCATCCCCGGCCGGCGCTCAACGTGCTGAGCGGCCCGGACCGGGAAACCCTCGCGGACAACCTCGTCGGCATCTTCCACAAGATCTACGCCGACTCCTGGGGCCCGCGCAGCGACGACATCCTGCGCGGCTGCGCCCTCACCCTCTCCCGCAACGGCGGAACCCTGGCCGACATCCCGGCGCTGCTCAGCGATCACCCCTACCGAAAAGACCTCACCGAACGGCTCGACGACCCCTTCCTGCTGGGTTTCTGGAACTGGTACGAGCACCTGTCCGAGCAGGCCCAAGCACACGTCACCGCGCCCATCATGAACAAGCTGCGGGCGTTCCTGCTCCGCCCCTTCGTCCGGGACATCCTCGGCTCGGCCCAGTCCACCTTCGACGTCGGCGACGTCCTGGACGGCAAGATCCTGCTCGCCCGCCTCCCCAAAGGCGTCCTCGGCGACGACACCGCCCGCCTGCTCGGCTCCCTTCTACTGGCCCAGGTCTGGCAGGCCGCCTCCCACCGCGCCCGGCTCGGCCACGCCCGCTCACCGTCCGCGCTGTACGTGGACGAGACGCAGAACTTCCTGAACCTCCCGCACGCGCTGGCGGACATGCTCGCCGAGGCCCGCGCCTACCGGCTGTCGATGGTGCTCGCCCACCAGCATCTGGCCCAGCTCCCCCGGGACCTGTGCCAGGCCATCAGCTCGGACGCCCGCAACAAGATCTACTTCTCGCTCTCGCCCGAGGATGCCCGCGAGGTCGAGCACCACTTCAGCCCCTACCTGACCCGGCATGACCTGGCCAATCTCGGCGCCTTCCAGGCCGCCGCCCGGCTCGTGGTGCGCTCCGCGGAGACCCCGCCCTTCACCCTGCGCACCCGGCCGCTGCCCGAGCCCGATTCCGACCTCGCCGCACGCGTACGGCTCGCCGCCGCCCGCGCCCACGGCCGGCACCCCACCGCCGGTGACCCCCTGCCGGAAGGAGACCCCCGCACCCAACCGAAAGGAGATGAATGAACCAGCACTACACGCCTCGCGTCCTCGACTCGCTCGTCATGCGGCTCACGAGCCACGACCGGCGCCTGCTCCGCATGGTCTGGACCCACGAGGTCCTGACCACCCACCAGCTCCTCCAGGCGGCGTTCGACAACGACCACACCGGCCGCCACCGGCTGGTCAAGCTGAATCGCCTCAGTGCACTCGACCGCTTCCGCCCCCGGCCCCCTCTCGGCTCCGCACCCTGGCACTACGTCCTGGGAGAGGCCGGCGCCGCCGTACTTGCCCTGGAAGACGGCGTCACCCTGTCGGAGTTCGGATACCGGCGCGGCCAAGCTCTCGCCATCGCCTATGGCCAGCGCCTCGCGCACACCATCGGCGTGAACGGCGTCTTCGCCGCCCTGTCCGGCCACGCCCGACGCACCGGCGGCTGCCGCCTGGACACCTGGTGGACCGAGGCCCAGTGCAAGGCCATGTGGGGCAAGCACGTACGGCCCGACGCCTACGGCCGATGGACCGACAACGGCCTCACCCTGGACTTCTTCCTCGAATACGACACCGGCACCGAAACACTCGACCGAGTCGCCGCGAAACTCAGCGGGTACGCCTCGCTGGCCGCCGCCAGCGGGATCGACACTCCCGTCCTGTTCCTGACCAGCACCTCGCGGCGCGAAGCCAACCTGCATGACCGGCTGCGCCTCCGAGGGGCTCTCGTGTCGGTACCCATCGCGACCGCCACCGAGGGCCAGGAACCGCACGAGGCGATGTGGCTACCGGGCAACCGGACGGAAGGACGGCTCCGCCTCGCCGAACTCGCGCGCCACTTCGGCCAGGAGGCGCGCCCTTGATCGTAGAGCTCGGGGTCGGCAAGTTCATCGCGGCCGGCGGTTGCCTGGTATGCGGCGTCGTCGTCATCGCCGGGATCGGCGGCGGAGCCAAGTACGCCTTCACGGCCCGCGACACGGCCAAGCTCCGAGCTGCGATCTGCGCCTACGCCGCCCCACCTGGCGCGGTACGGCCGCTGGCCGCTGCCCGCTTCGGGCTCTCCTCCCAGCAGATCGCGAACGCCCGGCAGATCGTGAACGTCGCTGCCAAGCTGGGTCTGCCCAAGCGAGCCGCCGAGATCGCCCTCGGCACCGCGATTCAGGAAAGCAGCCTTACCAATTTAAGGACCGGCAACGGCTCGTACGGACTGTTCCAGCAGCAACCGTCGCAAGGCTGGGGGACGAAGCAGCAGGTCACCGATCCCTCCCACGCGGCTCGCTCCTTCTACAAGCGCCTGGTCGAGATCCCCGCCTGGGAGCACATGCCGCTCACCCAGGCCGCAGCGCTCGTCCAGCGCCCCCGCGAGGATCTGCGCGACGCCTACGCCGAGCACGAACCGCGCGCCAAGGCGCTGGTCGCCCTGCTGTGGAAGGGCGGATCGTCCGGGCGAGCGGCCGTGGACACGACCACGAGCGACGACATACGGGTCAGTATTCAAACCGCAGCCGGGCTGGGCATTCCACGTGACGAACTCGTAGCAAGCATCGCGGCGGACCTGGGCGGCCAGGACTCAGGCGAGCGACCCGACCCGGACGAGATCAGGAAGCGCGCCGACGACATCGTGACCACGGCCGCGGGCCAGCTCTGCGAGGAACTGAAACTCAGGGCGGACAACCCTGCCGACGAGACGACCTCTGACGGAAACGCGCTGATCGAGGGCCCCGCTGGGCGAGGTGCGATCGCTGTCAGAGCCGCGCTACGCATGATCGGCGTGCCTTACTCCTGGGGTGGCGGCGGGCCAGGCGGGCCGAGCTTCGGCACCGGCCGCGGGGCCGGGACCAAGGGCTTCGACTGCAGCGGCCTCACCGAGTACGCATGGAGCAGGGCAGGAGTCGGCATCGGGTCCTCCACCGGCCCGCAATGGCACTCCGGTAAGCACGTCGACCGCTCGCGACTCCAACCGGGCGATCTGGTGTTCTTTGCCTACAACCCTCGCGATCCCAGCACGATCCACCACGTGGGCCTCTATATCGGCGGGGGGAAGATGGTCCACGCCCCGCACACCGGCAGCCATGTGCAGATAGCACCAATGTCCCGCAGCGACTACGCCGGGGCCGTG
>NZ_JAATEK010000078.1:0-11865 GCF_012034195.1 Microbispora sp. CL1-1 | reverse complement strand
CCTGCGCCACGCCGACGCAGCCATCGCCTACGCGGACCAGGCCGTCTCCCTGTATCGAACAGGGCCAGCCCACCTCCGTGCGTACGGGAACGAGGCGATCGCCTACACGGACCTCACTGTGGGACACCTTCTGAAGGGGGATCTGGAGGCCGCGACGGCTGTTGTGGCCAACGTCCTGGTCCTGCCCGAGTATCAGCGCATCGACGGTCTCGCCCAGCGCCTGCAGGGAGTACGCCGCTGGGTGAGCGCCGAGCCGCAGTTTCGCGGGTGTTCGTACGCGCGCGCATTGGTCGAGCGCATCGAGGGGTTCCACGCTCTCGGGTCGAGAAGAGAGCTGGCACGATGACGGCTGTGCTCTCGGGGGACGGCATCGTGTCTGCGCTCTGTCACGCTGCCGGAGTCGACTCTCGCGGGGCCAGTCTGATTCGTATCTGCGCGAACGCCGTCTACTACCTCCCTCGGGCCAACGCCGTCGTCCGCATCGCGTCCGTCGACACTGCGGCCAAGGCCCG
The DNA here is from genome assembly GCF_012034195.1 of Microbispora sp. CL1-1. Lineage (NCBI taxonomy): Bacteria > Bacillati > Actinomycetota > Actinomycetes > Streptosporangiales > Streptosporangiaceae > Microbispora > Microbispora sp. CL1-1. Next base: position 11,353 of record NZ_JAATEK010000078.1, on the reverse strand, counting down.
GCGGGCGATCCGCATGGCGCACTGGCTCGAAGACGTCGGGTTTCCGTCGGTGCGTGTCCATAAGGACGTCCCGGAGGCCGTCGTCATGGATGGTGCCGTCGCCACCTTCTGGCAGTACCTCCCGCAACACCGTCAGGTTCCATCCGTCGTACGGCTCGCGCCGCTGCTGCGCCGGCTACACAAGGAGCTGCCGCCCTTCCCGCTCCCACCGTGGGACCCGGTATCAGACGCGCGCGCCAATCTGCAGCTGGCTGTCGGCATGCTCGCTGACCGCGATCGCGAGTTCCTCCTGCGATGGTGCGACCGTCTGGACAGGGAGTTGCCCTCCACCTCTTACCGTCTGCCGTACGGACTCATTCACGGCGACGCATGGGCGGGCAACCTGCTCTGGCACGGTGATGAGGTCGTGCTGTGCGATCTCGACCAGATGTGCCATGGGCCGCTCGAATGGGACTTGGTGCCCACGGTGGTCAACGGCCTGCGTTTCGGCCATCCCTCTGTTGAGGAGTTCCTGGGCTCGTACGGGTTCGACGTCATGACCGCGAAGTCCTTCTCACTGCTCCGGCAGGCCAGGGAGCTGACGATGCTGACCGGGGCGCTGCCAGCCCTGTCGAACCGTCCGTCCATCGCACGCGAGATCAGCAGAAGGATCGACAACCTGCGCGATGCCCGCCTGGGCCGGTGGACCCCATACGAGTAGCTGCGCGCTCATGAACGGTGACGTACCGTTGAAGCCGACCTTGCTTGGGAGGGCCCCGAGATGGCCAGGCATGGACACGACGTCGAGTGCGCCCAGCGCATCCGCATGCTCCGGCTTCTTCAGGCGACCGATCCTCCACCGGTCGCAGTACTGCACGCGATCGCTGCCGAAATCGGTCAGTGCTGCGGACACCATCCGCTCAAGTGCTTCCGGCTAGCTCATGGGTGGAACAGCGCGGAGAAGGCCGTCCAAGCCCTGCACCGGTTGTGCGAAGACCAGGGGCTTGGCGCGCGCGGCCTGACCAAGCGATCCTGGCTTGACTGGGAGAGCGGGCACCGGCCGGGCGCGGACTACCTCGACCTGCTGTGCCGGCTCTTTCGGACGAGCCCGGTAGAGCTCGGCTTCGCCACCGACTACACGCCGGGTGTGAAGACGTCGGTCCCCGCGACGGAACGAGAAGTGATCATGAGTGCCGCCAGCGAATCCAGCGACCACGCCGCAGAGATAGAGGCCGCAGCCGTCGGACCTAACGCACTGGAGCAGCTCAGCGACGACATCATCCGCCTGGCCCGTGCATACGTGCATGCGCCGCCGCTGCCGCTCTTCGGAGAGCTGACCCGGGTGCGCAACCGTACGTACCGACTGTTGGAGCGAACGCGGAACCCAAGGCAGCAGCACAAGCTGTACCTCGCGGTCGGGCAGCTCTGCGGCCTGCTGGGCAGCGCGAGCTTCGACCTCGGCTATCCGTACGCCGCGGCGGAGCAGGCCAGGGCCGCCCGCGTCTACGGAGAGGTCATCGGCCACAACGAACTGTCGGCGTGGGCCGATGGGCTGCTGGCATGCGTGGAGTTCTGGGCCGGTCGCCCGGCTCAGGCGCTCCGGTTGGTGGAGCGGGGGCTGGCCATCGCTCCCGCCGGTACGACTCGTGTTCGGCTGCTCAGCATCGCCGCCCGAGCGTCCGCCCTTCTCGGCGACAGCGACGGCACTCGCAACGCGATCCTTGCCGCTCGGGACGCTCGAGGACCGCAGGGGGAGTTGCACGAAGGCGTGGGCGGCGAGTTCGGGTTCGACGAGGCCCGCGAAGCCTTCTGCGCCGGATCCGCCTACCTGAACGCGGGCCTGGCGCAAGAAGCCGAGACAGAGTGCGAACGAGCGCTCAGCCTCTACCGAGCGGCGCCTGCCGAGCAGCGTTGGTACGCCGCCGAAGCGAGCGCCTGCGTCGACCTGGCCGCCGCCCGTCTCCTGAGCGGCGCCATCGACGGAGCAGCCGATGCACTGTCTCCTGTCTTCGCCCTACAGCCAGACAGACGCGTGGAGGGCCTGGTCAAGCGTATGGTGCACGTTTGTGCCTCTCTTGCGCCTATCACATCACATGAGGCGGGTGCCTTGGCGGAGAGGATCGAAGTCTTCTCAACGGAGACCGCCACCCGGATGCTTCCTACTTCCTTCTAGTGCTGTGACCGGAAACGATCACCGGGTTCGCGTGTAGTCCGTCGCGCCGATTGGATGTGCCGTACAGGTCCGATCGGCGCGAGGAGGCGCGGTGGCAGAACCGGTCAGGGTGCGAAGACTGATGGATCAGGAAGGGCAGAAGCTGCAGCGGATCGTGCGCCGGGGTAGCACCAGCTCGGTGCGGTACAGGCGGGCGATGATCGTGCTGGCCTCGGCCGGAGGTAACACCGTCCCGGTGATCGCCCGCCTGGTGCAGGCCGATGAAGACACCGTTCGCGATGTCATTCACCGCTTCAACGAGATCGGGCTGGCCTGCCTGGACCCTCGGTGGGCGGGAGGCCGTCCCCGCCTGCTCAGTGACGATGAGGAAGCCTTCGTCGTTCAGACGGCCACCACGCGACCGGCCCGGCTCGGGCAGCCGTTCACCCGGTGGTCCATCCGGAAACTCGCCGCATACCTGCAGACTCTTGCCGGCCGGGCCCTCCGGATCGGCCGGGAGGCATTACGTGCTCTGCTGGCCCGGCATGGGGTCACCTTCCAGCGCACCAAGACCTGGAAGGACTCCCCTGACCCCGACTTCGACGCCAAGCTGGACCGCATCGAGTACGCGCTGACCCAGCGCCCGGAGCGGACCTTCGCCTTCGATGAGTTCGGCCCGCTGGGCATCCGCCCTGCCCACGGGTCCGGGTGGGCCAAGCAGGGCCGGCCGGACCGGCTACCGGCCACCTACCACCGCACCCACGGCATCACCTACTTCCACGGCTGCTACTCCGTCGGCGACGACCTGCTGTGGGGCGTGGTCCGGCGCCGCAAGGGCATCGACCACACCTGGGCCGCGCTGCGCTCCATCCGGGCCGCCCGCCCCGACGGCGGACCCATCTACGTCATCCTGGACAACCTGTCGGCGCACAAGAACTGGCGCATTCTGGCCTGGGCGAAGAAGAACAAGGTCGAGCTGTGTTTCACCCCGACCTACGCCTCCTGGGCCAACCCGATCGAGGCGCACTTCGGACCCTTGCGGCAGTTCACCATCGCCAACTCCGACCATGCCAACCACACGGTCCAGACCCGGGCTTTGCATGCCTACCTGCGCTGGCGCAACGCCAACGCCCGCCACCCCGACGTCCTGGCCGCCCAGCGCCGCGAACGCGCCCGAGTTCGCAGCGAGAAAGGCATCCGCTGGGGTGGCCGACCGCTCTCAGCCGTGGCCTGACGACCGCCCAACCCGTTGATCGTTTCCGGTCACAGCACTAGCGACGATTACATGCCCCTTGAATAGCATATGGTGAGATTGAAGCAATATCAGTGAGGGACCACGCTCCGTCCTCGGTTGAGACGCAGGTGCCAGAGCGACTCGTTGTGACCTGAGTTGGCTCAATTTAGTGCGCACCTTCGGGGCTGCGGATCTGCTTGAGGGCGTCGCGTAGGTCGGCGGGCAGGGGGTCGGCGGCGGTCAGGACGTGGTTGCTGGCTTGGATCCGGACGGTGCGGTAGCGGCGGGCGGTGCGAACGAACTTCTTGATCGACCATCCGGTCCGTGCTTCGATCCACCGGCCGACCGCTAAGGCGGCGAACACGATCGTCAGGTGCGCGTCGATGGACTCGCGTTTGTGGTGGTAGATCGGCCGGGCTTTGAGGTCGTGCTTGCTCATCCGGAAGGACTTTTCGATCTCGAACAGCCGGCGGTAGGAGCTGATGACGAACTCGGCGGTGATGGGCGCCGAGCTGGCCGCCTTGGTCTGAGCTGACGGTGGCCAGCAGGGCGGGAGTCAGCGTGGTCGTCGTGCCGTTGTTGGCGGGGCGGGTGCGGGGGTTGTCGATGACAGGGATGAGCGAGCCGTCGGTCACGGTCAGCTGCTGCCAGCCGGACCAGGCGGAGGTTCCGCCGCTGGTGACGGCGCGGGCGCGCCAGCGCACCAGCCACCCGTCGGACAGCTTGCCGTGGGGGACGGTTACGGTCGCCTGCGTGCCGGAGGTCACGTCGTCGACCGCGGTGGTCCAGATCTGCCCGTTGCCCTGGCCTTCGGGTGCGGCGGGGTCGTGCTCCAGCTCGAACTCCGCCCGCACCTTCCCGCCTGCGGGGTCGGTGACCTGGGCGAGCAGTTGCGGGGTCAGCGACGAGCTGACCGTCTTGCCGCCAACGGTCTCGGACGGGGTTACCTGCAGAGTGCCCAGCACCGGGCTCGGAGGGGATGTTCCCGGCGTTGACGGTGGCGGTTCGCCAGTCCGACCATGGCGGTTTCGTCATGTTCCTGCTTTAGACCGCCGGACAGGTCAGAGTTGGCCAGGCTCAAACGGGCGCACCCCTGTTGTGCACTGGGGCGAAGGTCTCCGACGGTCAAGAATCAGGTTATCGAAGGGCTTACCTGCAGGGCTTGACTTATACGATCGACTCCCTCTTCGGATCCAAAATATCCACAGCCTTCGATTCCATTCGCCGTTCAAATTCTTCAATTCCCCGAGTTGCTATCAAGCGTGCCTCGCTCTCGGTGATTGGGAGGAGCCAAAGTATGCGAACACCGTCTTCGGCATTCTGGATATATTCGAATCGAGGACCGAAAGGGTAGGGGAGCGAAACAAATAAAGACGAAAGATGGGATCCCGAAAGCCACGGCCGACCAATATTCAGGACGCGCCCTTCGTGTACCAGATATCGGGGATCTGCATGGAAATGAGAAACCATCGCCAGAATTTCGGCATTCACATCATCCCTATATGGCGCCATAAGGACGAACTCTAATATCTCCCCCTCAAATCCAGGAATTGATCGGGCGCCATCGGAGATGTATATCCACGCATCACCCGTTCGCCTTGGAGCCACCTCCAGAACCTGAAACTCCGGAATTACGGTGCTGATTGGTCCTGGAAACGTCTTGATTGCTCGAATTGGGCGATCGCCAAAGAAGGCTGCCACATCGTCGGGAAACGAGTTGAGGTTACCGTTCGCCATTATAGCCCGTACTTCTTTTTCATCTTAATTGAGTAGCGGCGCAGGACCCCACCTTCGGATCGCTGACACTTCAAGCACTGAGTTCCATCGAAAGCACCTTCGCTGGCAGCATACGCCTCCCGCTCCTCTTGAGTCATCGCATGCCCCCCATGTTCATAGTAATGCTTCACCAGGGGGGGCTCATGCTGGGGAGAAGGAGCGTGCTTAGTTCCCGCCCTCTGAATCTCACCGTCGCATGCACTACCAGGGCATACCTTTCCATCGTTTTCGGTTCTCAGTTTGTTGGCCACGGGGTTGTCTGTAGTCTTCCTGCCACCGTAGAGGGATCTAGCATACGGTTGGGTTGGCCGCGTTGCAGCGGTAGCCGCCGCAGCGCCCTCCTCCGCTGCCACCTCGGCCCCTGCTGCTACTTCGGCACCGGCTGCCGCCTCGGCTATGAGGGCGTCCCCTGCGCCGCCGGTGACGTACCCGACTCCTAGCATGAAGAGCACGGCATCGGTGTCTTCACCCTCACCGAGGATTCCGGCGGGCTGGACTCCTTCCCTGTCCTTCAGCAGAGCCCTGCGCTGCTCCCTCTTCCTAGCGTCTTCTCTCGCCTTTGCAATCTGCTTGTCGAGGGTGTGATTCTTGACGTCCTTCTTGCAGTTGGCATTGCAGTAGCCAGCCTCGTGGCCAGCATATGCCGGAGCATACGTTTTGTACTGTTTCCTTCTCCGGTGGTGCTTACGGGCGTTTATATCTTCCTGCCATCCCTGGTCCCCGCCGTTCTGCGAGAAGGCGTAATCGAGAGGTCTCAGTCCCGTGGGGTCGGACAGCCCGATGGGGTTGTCACCGGCGTAGCTGTAGGGGTTGGCCCACTGTGGGTCGCTCAACGAGAGCAGGGGGTCGGTGGAGATGAACTTGCCGATGATCGGGTCGTAGTAGCGGGCGGACAGGTAGTCAAGGCCGGTGGAGTCGTCTTCGACCTTGCCGAGGAAGCCGTGGTCGGTGAAGGGGAGGTCGTCGGCGCCGCGGTGCTGTCCGAAGGGCAGGTAACGTTCGCGGGAGACCTTGCCGGTGGTGTCGTCGACGGCGAGCTGGGTGGAGCCGTGCAGGCCGGACATGAGCCAGGTGACGCCGTCGCCGCCGGTGCGCATGGCGATGGTGGCGCCGTCGGGGGTGGTGTAGTAGCGCTTGCCGGTGATGGCGCTGCCGTTGACCTCGATCTCCATGGAGCCGAGGTAGAGGGTGGTCTTGCCGCCGGGGTCCCGGCGGATCAGTCGGTCGCCGTCGGCGTCGTACACCATGGTGGTGTCCTGGCCGTCGATGGTGGCCTTGTCCAGCTGGCCGAGCTCGTTCCAGGAGAAGGCGCCGGCCTTACCGCTGACGGTGCGGGAGGTGAGCTGACCCGCCTTGTCGTAGGCGTAGGTGTCGGTGCCGCCGGACCTGGTGATGGAGGTGACCGCGTTCGGCCGGACCGCATCGGTCCCAGGCTGGGGGTAGTCGTAGATGGCGGCCTGATCGCCTGAGGTCAGGCTGGTGAGGTTGCCCACGCCGTCGTAGGCGTAGGACTGGGCGTAGGGGTCGATGCCCTGGTTGTCGGCGGTGTCCGTGCCGGTGCCGCAAGCGGTGGCTGTGGTGGTCCATGCCTGAGACAGGCGGTGCAGGCCATCGTAGGTGAAGCATTCATACTGGCCGGTGCTGCCGCCGCTGGCCGCGGCGGCGTCGAGGATCTTGGTGATCTCGCCGGAGATGTCGTATTCGTAACGGTCGTCCTGCGCCTTCACGGGGGCGCTGGTGTCGGCCTTGGTCGTGGTGGTGACGTTCGTGACCCACCCGGTCTTCGGGTCCCAGTTCAGGTGCCTCTTGATCTTCCCGCCCGCTCCGTAAGCGCGATCGGTCAAGCGTCCGGTGTCGGAGTAGGTGGTGGAGTCGACGTAGGTGAACCCTCCGCCCAGACCACTGGTCATCCGGGAGGGGAGGTCCAGGTCGGTGTAGGTGGAGGTGACGGTCTCGGCGGGGAGGCCCCCGGCGGCGGGCATGGTGTAGGTGGCCACCTGACCGGTGGTGGTGTAGGTGGTGGCGAAGGTGTAGGTGCCGGCCAGCAGCCCTTCGAAGGAGGGGATGGTCAGCGTGGAGCCGGTGGGCCGGCTCATCGCGTCATAGCCGGTGATCGTGTCCACGTAGGCGTTGCCGCCGACGTACCGGGTGCCGGACGTCACCTGTCCCTTGCCGTTGGTGGCCGTGTCGTAGACCCATTCGGCCAGCTTGGTGCCAGTCTTCTCTTCCCCGGACCAGAGGGCGGTCTGCCGGCCGATGTCGTCATAGGAGTAGGAGACCTTCTGGCCCTTGCCGTTGGTTGACCACTTCAGGCGGCCGGCGTCGTCGTAGGCCTGCTGCGAATCGCCCGCGTCGGGGTCATGGGATGCGGTGCGGCGGCCGAGCAGATCGTAGGTGAAGGTGCGGATGTTGCCATTGGCGTCGGTCTGCTTGATGAGCTGTCCGTCGCGGTCGTACTCGAAGGTGGTGTCGTAGTGGCTGGGGACGCTGACGGTGACCGATTGCCAGGCCGTCCAGTCCGAGGTGATGCCGTTTTTGACAGCGCGGGCGTGCCAGCGGACCTTCCAGCCATTGCTGAGGGCGCCGGTGGGAATGGTGGCGGTGGCGTCGTTGCCGGAGGTCACGCCATTGACCGAAGTGGTCCAGATCTGGCCGGTGCCGTGCTGGGTGTCGGCGGGGTCGTGTTCAACTTCGAACTCAGCGCCGAGCTGCCCGCCTTGGTCTGAGCTGACGGTGGCCAGCAGGGCGGGAGTCAGCGTGGTCGTCGTGCCGTTGTTGGCGGGGCGGGTGCGGGGGTTGTCGATGACAGGGATGAGCGAGCCGTCGGTCACGGTCAGCTGCTGCCAGCCGGACCAGGCGGAGGTTCCGCCGCTGGTGACGGCGCGGGCGCGCCAGCGCACCAGCCACCCGTCGGAGAGCTTGCCGTCGGGGACGGTTACGGTCGCCTGCGTGCCGGAGGTCACGTCGTCGACCGCGGTGGTCCAGATCTGCCCGTTGCCCTGGCCTTCGGGTGCGGCGGGGTCGTGCTCCAGCTCGAACTCGGCCCGCACCTTCCCGCCTGCGGGGTCGGTGACCTGGGCGAGCAGTTGCGGGGTCAGCGACGAGCTGACCGTCTTGCCGCCCACGACCTCGGACGGGGTGACCTGCAGGGTGCCCAGCACCGGGTCGGGCTGGTCGACGCGTATGGTCTGCCAGTCCGACCAGGCCGAGGCGGCCTCGCCGGCGACGGCGCGGGTGCGCCAGCGCACCAGCCAGCCCTCGCTCAGCTTGTCGGCCGGGACGGTGACCGCCGCTTGGGTGCCTGCGGGGACGTCGTTGACGGCGGTGGTCCAGATCTGGCCGGTGCCGTGCTCGGTGTCGGCGGGGTCGTGTTCGAGCTCGAACTCTGCCCGCATGGTGCCGCCGACGGGGTTGGTGACCTGGGCGAGCAGTTGCGGGGTCAGCGACGAGGTCACTGTGGTGCCGTCGATGACCTGGGAAGGAGCGACCTGTAGCGTGCTCACCGCCGGCTCAGACGGGACATTGCCGATATCGACGGTGGCCGACTGCCAGTCCGACCAGGCGGAGGTCACCTGGGTGGCGGTGTTGACCGCCCGGACACGCCAGCGGATTCCCCACGCGTTGTTGAGTTTCCCGCCCGGGACGGTAACCGACGCTTGAGCGCCGGAGGCGAGGTTGTCGACCGCGGCGGTCCAGATCTGGCCGGTGCCATGGGCGGTGTCGGCAGGGTCATGTTCGAGTTCGAACTCTGCCCGAAGCGGCTGCCCGTAGGCGTCGGTGACGGTGGCCAGCAGCTGCGGCGTCAGCGACGACACCACCGTGTGCCCGTCGGTCGTCTGGGCGGGGGTGATCTGCAGCTGGGAGACGGTGGCGGCTGGGACCTTCACTGTCAGGGCCTGCCAGCCGGACCAGGCGGAGGTGTTGGAGCCGGCGGCGACCGCGCGGGCGCGCCAGCGGACCTTCCACCCGTTGCCAAGCTTCCCGGCGGGAACGGTGAGGGTGGCCTGGGTGCCGGAGGCAACGTTGTCGACCACCGGGTCCTGCGCCGCCCTGATGGTGGCAGCCGACCAGGCCGACCAGGCCGAGGAGGTAGAGGTGCCGGTATTGGTGGCGCGGACCCGCCAGCGGATGTGCCAGCCGTCGCTCAGTTTCCCGGCCGGGACCACCGCGGGGGCATCGTTGCCGGAGGTGACGCCGGCGGAGCTGCCCGCCCAGATCTGACCGGTGCCTTCTGCGGTGTAGGCGGGGTCGTGTTCGATCTCGTAGTCGGCCCTCAGGCTCCCGCCGGCGGAGCCGGAGACGGTGGCGTGCAGGGTCGGGGTCAGCGACGATACCGCGCCGCCGGCAGACGGGGTGATCGACAGGTTGCCGACCGTGAGGGACGACGGCAGCGTGTAGGTGACGGTCAGTTCCGGCGCCTGTTGCCCGTAGTCAGGAGCAGCGTCGGCGAACTCGGAGGAGGCGTACATGCGCCAGTCATTGTCCGCGCTCTCGTCCACAGCTCGCATCTGCAGGCCGTATCGGGGCTGACCGGCGGCCCAGTCCTGGGCGATGCCGGTGACATCCCACGTAACCGGCATCCCTGCCCTTCCGTCGCCACACAGGTCGTAGTCGTAGGCGTCCTGGCGGGCTACGGCGTCCTCGCTGGTTGCATTCGGCTGGCTGTTCCAGGTGACGGTGTAGGGGTCCCAGGCGGAGGTGACCCTTCTGACCTGGATGCCGGAGCCGAACGGCCCGCACTGAGGTGCGTACCAGTCGGTCAGCGACAGATTTGCCTGCGTCACCGTCGCACCGGCGAGGAGTGAGGTGTCGAACTGCAGGTATCCACGCCCGATACCGACCCCTCCTGTATCAAGCTCTCCCACACCGACATCGAGCGTCTCGTCGTCCACGCCGGAATAGCTGCGATCCCAGTCGATGACGTAGGTGTCGGCTTGCAGGGAAAGGTCCACTGTCGGGTCGACGGTCACCGGGTAGGAGAGTGTGGGGTCGGCCAGGAAGGACGCGTCCGGGGCCAGCTCCAGCACCTGGTGATCGCCCTCACTGCGCAGGCGGGTAGCGATACGGCCCGTGCGCCGACGCCAATCCTTGGCTTTAGCCTTGGCATCCGCCTTCGCGTTCGTACCGGCCTGGGCGTTGTTCGCCTTCCCGCCATGGGTGGGCTTGGGGTACATCACCGGCTGAGCCACCGGCGCGACCAGCTTGCCCGCGCTGTCGGTCAGCGTGAGCCGGCCCTGGCCGTCCTGCTGCAGCTTCCACCCGGTGGTCTTCACGTTGATGCGGTAGTTGAGCTGGGTGGTGGGGCGTTCACGCAGCTCGATGTCGTGACGGACACCACCGGGCAGCACGGTCACCACCAGATCGGCACCCGGCCCGGCCGCATCGGCATAGCGGGCCTTGTTCCGCTCGACCGTCGGCTTGGGCAACGGGGCCGGCCAACTCAACTCGATGGAGTTGCCCGCTTCATCGGCCACAGTCGCGAAGGGCCCGCCACCACCGGCAGACACCTTCACCGAGGGCCCGGCCTTCGGCACCAAGGCGCCGTCCTTGTCCACCAGACTGGTGTCGATCGGCACCCACGCCCCGTCCCGCTCAACCCTGGCCGAACGGGTGCTGACCGTCGTGGTGAACGTCTTGCCATCCGGATTGGCCACAGTCGAACTCGTCGCCGAGGTCAACCCCGCCACCTCGACCGGCTTACCCGACCGCTTCGCCTCAACCGACGCGCGGATGCGCGCGTCGTCCTGCACCTGCGCCACCGGCGCATCCGCGGTCGGTGCTTTCGAGGCTGGTGCGTTCGCGGCGGGGGCGGCACCAGCCGCCGCGGACTTGGCCGTTCCCGTCTGCGTGTTGCCGATGGTCCAGATGCTGCCGGTGCCATGGGCGGTGTCGGCCGGGTCGTGCTCCAGCTCGAACTCCACTCGCGACGCCCCCGCGTCGGGTGTGGTGACCCGGGCGGCCAGCGCGGGAGTGAGGGTGGAGGTGACCGTCTCCCCCGACAGCACTTGCGATGGGGTGACCTGGAACTGGTCCACCAGCGGGTCCGGCACGTTCACGGTTGTGGTTTGCCAGGCCGACCAGGCCGAGGAGGCGGAGGCGCCGGTGTTGGTGGCGCGGGCCCGCCAGCGGATGTGCCACCCGTCGCTCAGCTTCCCGGCCGGAACGACGGCGGGGGCATCGTTGCCGGAGGTGACGCCGGCGGAGCTGCCGGC
>NZ_JAATEK010000077.1:0-12184 GCF_012034195.1 Microbispora sp. CL1-1 | reverse complement strand
CGCGGATCAACCCGCGGAGCTTCTCGAGCGCCAGGGGCAGCCTGCCCTTGCCCTGCAGGGCCTCCGTCTGCAGGGCCTCCGTCTGCAGGGCCTCCGTCTGTAGGGCCTCCTCGGCCGCACCGAGCTCCGCCCGAGCCGCGATGTAGGTGTCCTCGGCGAGACGACCGTCCTCCCACGCGCGCCCGAGCTGAGAGCCGAACCCGGCGAGCGCCTCCACCAGGTCGGCCGGCCGATCAGGTTCCACGCCGAGCCGAACATCGCCCTGAACGGCTCCGGCCTGGACACCGACCCGGGCGTTGTCACGTGCGATGTTGTACGTCGCCCCGTGCTCGGGCATGGCGAATCCTTTCGCCGCCGGGCTTCTCGTCAGCCAACCACCGCCCCGGTCCTCGGGAGCGATCTCTTCTGCCAGCGCCGCCGCGAATGCCGTGGCGTTGACCACCACCCGCTGCTGTCAGCCCTGCCGTTTGTTGCTGTTCGGCATGGTCAGTGGGGCGTTTCGCCGGTCAGGAACTCGTTCAGCGCCGTGATGATGACCTCCCGGGCCTCCGGACGTGCGAGGGCATCCGGCTGGAGCGACGGGTACTTGCCGTAGTCGGCGGATTCGAGCTGGTCGCGGAGACGGGCCGATCCCGGAAGGACACCGAGCCTCTCGGCGAGCCGTGTCATACGTTCTCGTGAAGCGCCGTGATTGCGTACGGACCCGAAGTTGACGGCCAGGACCGACTTGGCCGGCCCTGTATAGATGCTCCACACGGAGGCCTTGTCGGAGCCGAGGTTGAACCATGCGGTGACCGAGGGGTACTCGCCTTCGCCGAAGTAGTACTCGTGGAAGGACGGGTGGCTCTCGGCGTGACGGTAGACGGCCAGCAGCGTGTCGCGCACCCCGGCGGGGCAGTACTCCTCCACGGCCTGGAGGAAGCTCGGCTCGTCCCACCTGCGCTTTCCCCGGGGGCCTGTGGCCGGTTCCGCCTCGGCGGTCACAGGGGCGGCTCGCAGTTCATCCGCGGCGTCGGGGGTCATGGCAGGGAGGGGATCTCCGAGGGCTTGCTGAATGGCGATGGCCATTGCTTCGAGCCACTCGATGGTCGCCTCCGCCTCGGCGGCGGTGATCGGGGCCTTCCGCCCGGGACGTTGCGGGTCGTGGTCAGCGGTGTGGGCGATGTTGTTCCTGCGCCAGGCGATCTCCCGTAGCCTCGTACGGACGCCGTCCGCGGTGATCGGACTCCTGGCGTCCTGTGCGGTCAGGACCTCGGCGACCTTCACCCAGAGGTTCACCGTGCTGACGTACGCGAACCCTTCCTTGATCTTCTCTGGATTCTGAAAGGTCATGAAGGAGAAATGCTTCTCCAGGTGGGCGCCGAAGGTCTCCCCGAGAGGTTCGTCGTGATGGTGAATCCTCTCGAACAGCTCGACGGGGATGCTCAGATTGCTGAACTTGGGAGGACGGCGCGCTTCCGGGTTCAGGGCCAGAGCAAGGGCCCGGTCGACGATCTCGCGTGTGACCCAGTGGTCGAGGGCCGCCACGGCTTGGGTCCAGGCCGCGCGGTAGAGGTCGGTGACGTCGAAGGAGCCGACCGCGAGTCGTTCCAGGTTGCGGCCCCCGTCCACGAGTTGGCGGGCATACTGGAGGTTCTGCTGAAACTGCTCGAAGGCGGCAGGAATCGGATCAGGCGGAGGCGTGGTCCCGGGACGGTCATGTGGCCTCGGCGGCAATCGTCTCGCGCGGTATTGGCGCACCAATTCCCGATAGAGTTCGGTGCCCTCGAAGTCATCGAGCGCGCGGATTCCCGCTTCGGTGATCGCCCAGCCGTTCCGCTTGGTCATCCAGCCGATCGATGCGGCCTCGCCCGTGCGAAAGCCCAGTTGCGCCCACCACCGCGCCTGGCCGTGGGCGTTGGGCCCCCGGAGCTCCGCAGGAATCGTCACTCTGCTTTCGACTTCCTTGCGAACTTCTTCGGGCCGCAGTGGCCGTCCGGCTTCACGTAGAAGCTCGAACGCGGCACGGAGAACGGGAGAGATCCGATCGGCATAGGCCATGGGGGATTCCTGCCTTTCGACTATCGCCTCGGCAGGATAAACAAGGGCGCGGTCGAAATCCCTTGTCTTACGTAACCCCGCACACCTCCGTACGGCGGGTGGAACGGGGACGTCCGGGTAGGAAGGGGAGCCGGGGCCGGGGAGCGTGGGGAAGCGGCCGATGACGACGGCGTTCATCCTTTGGGGAGGCGGCAGCCTGGGGGCCGCGCAGGTCGGCATGCTCCGCGCGCTCACCGCTCACGGGATCCGCGCCGACATGGTGGTGGGCGCCTCGATCGGGGCGCTCAACGGCGCCTATTACGCCGCGCGGCCCGACGCCGCGGGTGCGGAGGAACTGGCGCGGCTGTGGCTGTCGGTGAGCAGCCACGACGTGTATCCGGTGAGCGGGCCCGACGTGCTCCGTACGCTGGCCGGAAACCTTCCCCTTCATCCTCTCCGGGGAGCCCTGCAGGCGCTGGGTGTGCCCAACTACACGTTCCCGCTCAACCCTGCCACGCTGGTCGCGGCGCTGCTGGGCCGTCGCAACTACCTGTTCGAGAACTCCTCCCTGCGGCGGTTCCTCGAACGCATCCTGCCGATCCGCGCCCTGGAGGAGACGCTGGTTCCGCTGGAGGTGCTGACCGCGGACGTGCGGACGGGGCGGCCGGTGATCCTTTCGCGGGGGCCCGCGTTGCCGGCCCTGCTGGCCAGCACCGCGATCCCTGCCCTGTATCCCACCGTGACGATCGGCGACCACGTGCTCATGGACGGCGGTGTCGCCGATCTGACCACGCTGGACTACGCGGTGGACGCGGGGGCCGACGAGGCGTACCTGCTGGCGCCCGGGTTCTCCTGCCACCTGCCGGCCGCGCCGTCGACGGCGATCGCCATGGCCCTGCACGGCTACAACCTGCTGAGCGAGCAGCGCATCAGCGCCTCGATCAGGCATAACAAGCGGCGGACCCGCCTGCACGTGCTGCCGCCGCTGTGCCCGGTCGAGGTGCTGCCCGTCGACTTCCGCGGTACGGCCGACATGATCGACCGAGCTACCCTGTCGACCGCCCATTGGCTGGAGCGGCGCGAACCGGATCCCCGCCTCGCCCGCCCGCTCGGCCCTCCGCATGGCGAGCACCACCGGCGGCGCGGGCCGGGCTGACCCGGTTGCGGCGTTCAGGGAGAGAAGACGTTCAGGGAGAGAAGACGTTCAGGGAGAGAACACGTTCAGGGAGAGAACACGTTCAGGGAGAGAAGACGATCAGGGAGAGAAGCGGTCACGACCAGAGTTCGAACGGCTCGCTGAGCTTCTCCCCGGCCAGGAAGCCGGTCAGCAACCGGGGAAGACTGCGGGGATAGAACAGTTCGGAGCTGGCCACCACCTCGGGGATCGGCCACCAGCGGAAGTCGAAGTAGTCCTCGCGCTCGTAGTCCAGGCGCCCGGTCTCGTCGATCAGGTCGCCCGCGTGGTCAAGGCGCACCTCGACCACGACCTCATGCTGGAGATGCCGCCGGTCGCGGTGCCGGAACGTGGAGGTACGGCGCCAGTTCGGCGGCCCGACCTGTTCGGGGGAGATGATGATGCCGGTCTCCTCGCGCAGTTCCCGCACCGCGGTTTCCCGGTAGGTCTCGCCCTCGTCGATGCCGCCTCCGGGCAGTTCCCACCACTGGTCGAGCTCCGGCGCGGTCGGTTCGTGCGTGTGGAAGAGCAGGATGCGGTCGTCGATGTCGCGAAGCACGATGCGAACCGCGTCACGCTCGAAGATCGGCAAGTCCCGGGGGATCTCGACCATGAGCAGACCTTTCGTCTCGGAAGTGCCGGCCAAACGCCGTGGGGCCGCCATGGCCCGATCCACGCACCGACGGTCTCCGGCTCCCCGCTTGCAGGGCAGGGTACGGTGATCGTCCCGCGGACGCGCCGCGAACGTCGTAGAGGTCCGACGTGAACCTCGCGGAGATGCGGACCACCCCCCGCCTGGGCAAGTACGATCGAGCCGTGACCGAAATGACCGAAACGACGCCAGGCTGGCTCGCTCCCGACGAGATCGAATCGGTGCGGGGCCGGATGCCGATCCTGTACGTGGACGCCGTGCCGGTGCGCGTGGACGACACGGGCACCGTGACCCGCGTCGGCCTGCTGCTGCGGATCGGCGCCGACGGCACCGTGAGCCGGGCGCTGGTGTCCGGGCGGGTGTACTACCACGAGCGCATCCGCGACGCGCTCCTGCGCCACCTGGAGAAGGATCTCGGCCCGGTCGCGCTGCCGAGCGTGCCGGTCTCGCCGACGCCGTTCACGGTGGCGGAGTACTTCCCCACCCCTGGGGTCACGCCGTTCCACGATCCGCGCCAGCATGCGGTCTCCCTGGCGTACATCGTCCCGGTGCGCGGAGACTGCCGGCCCCGGCAGGACGCGCTGGACCTGGAGTGGTTCACGCCCGAGGAGGCCGCCTCTCCGATCGTGCAGCAGGAGATGACCGGCGGCCAGGGCGTGCTGCTCAAGCAGGCGCTCGCCTACGTCGGCCGCCTCACCTGATCCGAGATCACGTCGTAGAGGTCCTTGCCCTGCGGCCAGGGCCAGTCCGCCGTCTCCGGGCGGAGACCGGCCGGCACCTCGGCCCAGCCGGGCAGCGGTTCCGTGCGGCGTAGCCAGTCGCGCGGCAGTCCGCCGAAGCCGCGGTCGAAGTCGTGGTGCGCGGCGAACGAAGCCGCCAGTGCGTCCTGGTCGATCGTGCCCCGGCCGGCCAGAAGCCGGTAGACAGGGCAGGCCATCTCCGTGTCGTCGGTCCACTGCCACGGCCCGGGCGGCAGGGTGCGGGTGGCGGGACGCTCGTCGTCGCGCGCCCTCAGCCGGACGCCGTACGGCTCGGCATGGTGATCCGCGGTGTGGCGCGGCGGCGCAGTGACAGGAGGTGGCGGGTCAGGGCGAGCGCGGCGAGCAGTGCGAGGAGCGCGCACACGCCCCGCCATCCGGCCACGCTCCAGACGCGGACCCCGAGCCAGGACCCCGCGCTGCCGCCGAGGTAGGCGCAGGTCATGTAGGCGGTGTTGAGCCTGCCGCGGGCGTCGGGACGCACGGCGTAGACCCGGGCCTGGTTGGCGACCATGCCACACTGCATCGCGACGTCGAGCACCAGCGTGCCGAGGGTCAGCGCGGCCAGGCCCGCCGCGCCGCCGAGCGACCCGGCGGCGAGGACCGCCGCAGAGACGAGGACACCCAGCATGCAGACGAGGTTCACCGGATCGGGCCCCACGCGGTCCACCATGCGGCCGGCGACGGGGGTGCACAGCATCGTCGCCGCGCCGACCAGGGCGAGCAACCCCACGGCCTGGGCGCCCAGGCCGTACGCCGGGCCGGTGAGCAGGAGGGCCAGGCAGGTCCAGACGGCGGAGAACCCGGCGAAGACGGCCGCCTGATAGAAGCAGGAGCGGCGCAGCTCGGGCTCGGCGCGCAGCAGGCGCAGCGGTTCGGCCAGGAGCGCCGGATAACGACGGCGGGTGGACGCGGCCGTGAGCGGCACCGTGACGGCCAGGCTCGCGGCGAGGAGCAGCGCCAGGGCCGCGGCCACGAGGTACGGCGCCCGCCAGCCCAGCCATTCGCCGAGGGTTCCGCTGAAGGTGCGGGCCAGCAGCATGCCGCCGGTCGATCCGCTCAGCAGTGTGCCGATCACCGCTCCCCGGCGGTCGGCCGCCACGAGACCGGCCGCCAGCGGGCCGGCGACCTGCGCGGCCACGGTGGTGAGGCCGACCAAGGCGCTAGCGGCGACGAGCGGCGGCAGGGCCGGCGCGCAGCCCGCGGCGAGCAGGCCGAGACCGGTGAGCACGAGCAGGGTCACGAGGAAGGGGCGGTGCGGGAAGCGGTCGCCGAGCGGCACCAGCAGCACGATCCCGGCCGTGTAACCGGCCTGGGTCGCGGTCACCACCAGGGCGCCCGCGTCGGGAGGCAGGTGCAGCCCGGCGGCGACGAGCGGTGCGATCGCCTGCGGGAAGTAGATGTTGCCCACGGCGACCGCGCAGGTGAGGGTCACGATCGCGAGCGTGCGGCGGCTCATGCGCCGGCCCCCGGTCCGCGACGCGCGGGACGAGGCCCCGGCTCCCATCCGTCCACCCGTCCCGCCGGGCGCAGGGGCACTCCGGAGCAGAGAGCGAGTCTGCGTGCCGGGGCCCGGGTCGTGTCACCGGCGGCGTCGATCGCCGTGGGTCGTTCGAGGAATGCGTTGATCACGGACGGAAGTCCACACTGCGGACCTTTCGCCGCAAACAGATGTAGCGTGGGGCTTAATGATCAGTTTCGAGCTCGGGGTCGAGGACCTCGCCGACACGAGATTCGCCCTCTCGCCGCTGACCGAGACGGTGCTCAGCCTGCGGGTGCTGCGCGACCCGGGGCTGTCGGCGGCGCTGCTCCCGTGGCGCAGGTCCGTGCTCGGCAGGCTCGGCACGCTCGACACGGATCTGCTGACGGCGCTGGTGGCGGAGAGGTTCACCGTCCCCGACTTCCTGACTCCGAGGCCGGCGACCTTCGCCCCCGAATTCGCGGAGGAGCTGGCGGTGGTCCGCCGGACCCCTCCCGGCCTGGTACGCCGCGACCTGGCGGCCACGCACGCGCCTGCCCCGCTCCCCGAGCGGCTGCGTGACGCCGCCGCCGACGGCGACGCGCCGGTCGTACGGCTCCGGGACGCGATCTGCGACCTCCTGGAGCGCTACTGGGAGATCGCCGTACGGCCGATGTGGCCGCAGATGCGGCTGGTGCTGGAAGCCGACATGACCTATCGGGCGCGGCAGCTGGCCGTGGGCGGCGCCCGGCTGCTGTTCGCGGGCATGCACCCGAACCTGCGCTGGGACGACGGGGTGCTGCACATCGACAAGATGATCAGCAGCTTCCGTGTCGCGGCGGCCGGCCGGGGCCTGCTGCTCGTGCCCTCCGTGTTCGCGCACAAGCCCGCGCCCCCGGTCCTCCCGGAGGAGCCTCCGACGCTGGTCTATCCCAGCCGTGGCGTGGCGACGCTGTGGCACCGGGCGCCCGTCGCGGACGAGGCCGCGCTCGTGTCGCTTCTCGGTGCGCCGCGGACGAGGCTGCTCGGCCTCCTCGGCGAGCCGCTGCCCACCGTCGAGATCGCCCGCCGGCTCCGGGTGACCCCGAGCGCCGTGTCCCAGCACCTGCGCGTGCTGTACGCCACGGGCCTGGTCACCCGGGCCCGCGACGGACGGCAGGTGCTCTATCGGCGCAGCTCCCTGGGCGACCGGCTGACCGGCGCCGCGTCGGACTGAGCACGGTCCGGCTGACCCGGGCCGGGATGAGCAGGATCCGGTTGGGCTGCTTCCGAACAGGCGGGGTCCGAATAGGCGGGGTCCGAACAGGCGGGGTCCGAACAGGCG
Source organism: Microbispora sp. CL1-1 (assembly GCF_012034195.1). Taxonomy (NCBI): domain Bacteria; kingdom Bacillati; phylum Actinomycetota; class Actinomycetes; order Streptosporangiales; family Streptosporangiaceae; genus Microbispora; species Microbispora sp. CL1-1. The sequence continues at coordinate 4,798 of NZ_JAATEK010000077.1, read as the reverse complement.
GGGTCCGAATAGGCGGGGTCCGCCGGGGGAGAAGCGGCCTGGCCGATCCGCGTACCGCCGCCGGCAGGGGCGGCGGCACGACGAACGGCGTCTAGTGACGCGAGGTCAGCACCTTCGAAAGCACCGTGTGCACGTACGTGTTGGGGTGCTTGCCGGTGAAGAGCTTGGACAGGGGACCCTCGGCCGTGACCGGCACGTCCACGCCGGTGTGCCCGGTGGTGGTCCAGTCCATCGTGAACGTGAGGTTGCTGCCGTGGATCTTGAACGGACCGTCCTCGGTCGACAGGCCGGTGCCGCTCTCGTCCTCGGTGTCTGAGGGGTCCTCCACGGTGAGGCCGCCGCAGTCGTGGTCACCGGTGATGACGAGAAGCGTGTCGGGGTGCGCGGCGACGTACGCCTTGGCGACCTTGACGGCCTTCTCCAGGGACGCCATGGCCTGGAGCACGCGGGAGCCGTTGTTCTCGTGGGCGAACTCGTCGATGCCCTCTTCCTCGACGAACGGGAAGAAGCCCTTCTTGTTCGTGCTGAGGGTGTCGAGGGCCTTCTTGGTCATGGTGGCCAGGTCCACGACCGGGGAGTAGATGTCGCCCTGGCCCTCCGGCCGCTGCTGGAACATCTCCTCGTTGCTGAACAGGCCCAGCAGCTTGCCGCGCTTGGCCCGGGCGAGCTCCTTGGCGCTGGAGACGTACTGGTAGCCCTCGCGCTCGGCCTTCTTGATCAGGTTGCCCTTGGTGCCCTTGCTGGCCTCGTCGGGGTCCTCGGCGGGCTTGTCGGGGAACGCGCCGGGCGTGCCCGCAGGGAGCCACCAGTCCTCGCCGCCGCCGAGGATGACGTCCGGCTTGCTGACCTCCAGGTACTGCCGCGCGATCTCGTCCTGAGCGCCGCGGTCGGCGGTCTGGGAGAACCACGCGGCGGGGCTGGCGTCGGTCACCTGAGCGGTGGTGACGAGGCCGGTGGACTTGCCCGCCGCCTTGGCCTGCTTGCCCAGGATCGGCAGCGGCTTGCCCTTGGCGTCGACGCTGATGGCGCCGTTGTAGGTCTTGGTCCCCGTCGCCCAGGCGGTGGCCGCCGCGGCGGAGTCGGTGATGGCGGTCTTGGGGTCGTGCGGGCTGGTGCTCAGCTGCCCGGAGACCGGGAGCTTGTCCATGGCGAGCTGCCCGTCGAGACCGGCCAGGTGCAGCCGCGCTGCCTCACGATGAGCCGCGGACATGCCGTCGCCGTTGATGAAGATCACGCTGCGCGCCCGGCCGCCGTCGTGGTGGTGAGAGGCGGCGTTCGCGGGCAGGGCGGGATTGAGGACCGCGCCGGCGACCGCCGCCGTGGCCACGGTCGTCGCAGGCACAAGCAGCCGCAGCAGACGCTTGCGGGAGGAACCCATGTAAAACCCCCAGGTGGGTATCTGATTACCAAGACGGGGATGTTACGGGCGTGAATCCACCACAAGGTGAACGTGGCGTGGCCTTATCTCTAACCATGCCGGGCAAGGTCCCTCACCGACCGCGATCTCCTTACGCGGCGCCGGTCCTGTCTCGTCGCGCTCGCGTGCCGCGCCGGGGCCGGCGGGACGGCGCGAGCCGGGTCAGCGCCGCGCCCGCGCGGAGCTGCCCGACTTCGCCAGCAGGAGCTCGGTGAACAGGTTCTCCCACTGGGGCATGACGTTCTCCGGGGCGTACTCCCTGGCGGTGGCCGCCGCGGCGGCGCCCATGCGCAGCCGCAGGTCGCGGTCGGCGATGAGCCGCTTGATGGCCGCGGCGAGGGCGTCCACATCCCCGGAGGGCACCAGGATGCCGTCGGTCCCGTCGGTGAGCACGTCGCCGGGGCCGGTCGGGCAGTCGAAGGCCACGATCGGCAACGCGTGGGTCATCGCCTCGATCATGACCATCGGCAGGCCCTCGAACCGGCTGCTCAGCGCATAGATGGAGGCCCGGGCGAGCTCGTCGTCGAGGCGGTTGGTCCGGCCCATCAACGTCACGTGCGCCGACAGGCCGTGCTCGCCGATCAGCCCCCGCAGGGCCGCCTTCCTCGGGCCGGTGCCGAAGACGCGCAGGCGCCACTCCGGGTGTTCCTTCACCACCTGGGCGAACGCCGGCAGCAGCAGGTCGAAGCCCTTCTGCCTGACCAGGCGTCCGGCGGCGACCACGACCGGATGCTCCTGCCGCGACGGCGTCTGGTTCGTCGAGTGCACCGCGTTGGGGATGCGGACGATCCGCGCGCCGGGCAGCGCCTGCTCGTACTCGCGCTGGTCGCTGGGGGTGAGCACGGCGATCGCGTCGAACGCGCCGTAGTACCGGAGCATCTCCTCGCGCAGCGTGCCGGGGTAGGTGCCGAGGTTCATGTGCTCCTGCGCCACCCGCACGACGTTCTTGGAGGCACGGCGCGCGGAGATGAGGTTGAGCGCCGGGCGCGTGGTGACGAGGATCCCGTCGTCCACCGAGGACACGTAGTCGATGACCGCCTTCTCGACCCGCTCGGTGAAGTAGCCCGCGGCGAACTCGCCGTACGGCACGAGCTTGCCGCGCAGCCTCCGCCACACGCGCCGGCCGAGGGAGTCGGCCCGTACGCCGGTCCGCTGGTCCACCAGCGTGGTGAGCGCGACGTCGGGATGCAGCCGGAACTGCGGCTCGTCACGGCGGCGCACCACGCTGACGATCTCCACCTCGTGGCCGAGCGCCGCCATCGCGTTCGCCTGGTTGACCACGGTGCGGATCGTGCCGCCCATGCCGTAGGCGTGCAGGAGCATGTAACGGATTCTCATCGGCTCTCCTCCTCGGGGAGGTAGCCCCAGCTGCGGCAGATGGGTTTGAGCAGGTCGGGTACCTCGTCCGGCCCGGGCAGGTCCCGTCCCGGCTGCACCGTGCCCGACCGGATCTTGTCGCTCCAGTCGCCCAGGCCCTTCTGCACCACCTTCTGCTCGCCGTACGCCAGCATGCCGGGCTCCCACTCAAGCTGGAGGAAGTCGCAGATGGCGCGGGTGGTCTTCTCCGGCTCGGCGGTCAGGTCCTCGTAGCGCACGGTCAGGCCGGTGAGCGCCTTCCGCGCCCGCTGCACCGCCTTCATGTAGCGCAGGGCGTCGGCGGCGGCCTCCTCCCGGGTGCGCTTGACGGGGTCGGCCTCATACCAGGAGGCGGCGATCGAGGCGGGGTGGCGCAGCAGGAAGATGTACCGGGCGTCGGGCCAGCAGGCGGCGATCCGGGCGTATGCGAAGGCGTTGGCGGGGGTCTTGTCCACGATGGTCCGCTTGCCGCTCCGCACCAGCTCGCGGTGGAGCACCCGGTCCCACAGCATGTGCTCAAGGTCGGCCTGGTTGTGGCCGAGCGCCTCCATGGCCTTGCGGGCCAGCGACGTGCCGAACCCCACGGTCAGCCGCCTGACGTGCAGCTCGTGCGGGGCGTGCAGGTCGGGGTGGGCGTTCAGGATCGACCGCAGCAGGGTGGAGCCCGACCGCACCGGCGACATGATGAACACCGGCGCCACCAGAAGGCGGTCGGCGCGAGGGTCGGCGGGAGGACGCACCAGCTCCTCCGGCGCCGCCGGCAGGGCGGGGCTCGCGGGCGACGACTGGGCTGCGGGCCGGACCCGGGTGAGCTGGACTCCCGTGAACCTGACGAGTGCGCCGTTGATCCTCCGCTGCCATGTCATGGCCCGCGACACTACCGGGGCTTCCGGGGAAATCCCTGAGAATCCGCCCCCTGCTCACCTGTGATCCCACCCTGTCTCACCAGGAGGCTTACGGCCTCCGCATGGTCAGCCATCGGCGGGCCGCGTCCAGGTGGGCGTCGCCCAGACCATCCCGTGGATCGACGGCCACGACCAGGAACTCGCCGACCCCCGGATGGCCGTCCAGGAACTCCAGATCGGCCGGGCCGAGGTCGTCGTCGAGCCACACGAACGGCCGGCCCCGGACATATTCGGCGACGTGCCAGGTCTTGAGGTTGACGCCGGGCGGGCGGGGAGGGTCGCCGTCGATCGGGATCACCGGCAGCGGGGGCAGCCCGATCCTGGGGCAGATCTCCGCGTTCGCGCGTTCGCCCCAGGTCGTCGCCCAGGTCAGCGTCGCGCCGGTCTCCCGGATCAGGGCGGTCAGTTTGGCGCCGTGCCGCGGATCGAGCAGCAGGCGGAACCACTCGCCGTCCGCCACGCACTCGAAGCGGCGGAAACGCGGCGAGGAGCGCCGCACGGGGTTGAGCACCCCGTCGACGTCCAGCAGCAGCAGCGTCCCGTCCATCACGGCCATCATCCCGCCGCCTGCGTCCGCTCCTCCACCCGCGGACGCGCGCGGGCCACAACGCGAACCGGATCCGGCCGGACATCGTCCGAACCGGATCCGGTTTCGCCAGGAATCAGGGACCAGGAATCAGGAGGCGCTGCAGGTCAGGGTCGGGGTGGCCGCGCTGCCGTTGGCGGTGAAGCCGAAGGTGGTCGACGAGCCGGCCGCGATGGAGCCGTTGTAGAAGGCGTTGGTGACCGTCACCGAGGAGCCGGACACGCTCGGCGTGCCGTTCCACACGTTGCTGAAGGTCTGCCCGCCGGGCCACGTCCACCGCACGGTCCAGCCGTTGACGGGCGAGCTGCCGGCGCGGACCGTGACCTCGGACTGGAAGCCGTCGGGCCAGCTGTTGACCGTACTGATCGTCGCGGTGCATCCGTTGCCGGGCTGCGGCGAGGTGCCGGGCGACGGGCTGACCGGCGGAGTGGGGCTCGGGCTGACCGGCGGGGTCGGGCTCGGGCTCGGGCTGACGGGCGGGGTGGGGCTGGGCGAGGTGTTGGGTGCGGCGTTGTTGAGGGCGTTGAGGACCGC
>NZ_JAATEK010000076.1:0-12476 GCF_012034195.1 Microbispora sp. CL1-1 | reverse complement strand
ATCCCGACCAGGCCGGACTGGTTGTTGGTCTGCGAGGTCAGCGAATCCACCGCCGCCGACGAATACTGCAACGCCAGCTCAGGGGCGTCCCCGGACGGGGCGGGCGGGGCCGTGATTGGGTAACTGTAGGAGAACGCCCCACCCGACTGGCCCGCCTGCCACGTCCCCGACGGCTTCAACGGCGACGCCGCAAAATCACCCGTCAACGACCCCGACGCCGTCGCCGCAGCAGAGGCCGCCACCGCATAGACGAACCCATCGGCGGAGCCGGCAGCGGTGTCTCCAGCGGCAGCAGCCCCGGCCGAGGCGCTTGCCGGAGGCGTGGCCTGCGCCCCACCGGTTACGGCGCTACCGGCCGCGGCCGTGGAGGTGCCGCCCGCCGCGGGGGCGACCTCGACCTCGGCCGTCAGATGGCCGGTCTTCACGTCGTTGACCACCGGCAACACCCGCAGCTGCGCCGACCGCTGCTTGGCGCACTCGGCCGTCAGCGGCTGGGCCAGCACACACGCCGGCAACCGCACCAGCGTCAACCGGGAGGCGAACCCACCCCCGCCCGCACCGCGAAACGAGGAGTAGTCCACCGTGACCTTCGCCGCCGCAGGAGCCGTGCCGCCGTCCGCTCGAGTCAGCTGCAGCACCATGCCGACACCGCCGACCTTTCGGGCCACGGTGTTGTCGAACGTCTTCACCGTTACAGAACCCGGGGTCGGCTTCACCGGTTCCTGCGACGGCGCAGCCTTCGGCGCCTTCTCACCCCGCGCGGCGGATGCCGGCTTCCTACTCGAGGGCGACGCGCCCGGCCGCGGCGTGGCGCTCGCTTTCGCGTCCGGCGCGGCCACCGTCACCGGCAACCCCGGTACGGCCGCGGCCTTGCCCGCCACCACGTTCACCCGCGCCGACCCGCTCTTCGGCCACACCGGCGCCGGCGGCTTCTTCGCCGGGTGGGACGCCTCCTCGCCCTTCACACGGGGAGTCGGGACCGCGACCGGACGGGCTTCCACGCTCCGCTCCTGCTGCGGTGCCTCCACGGCGGCGCTGGCCGGTGTGACCAACCCGTCCGGCACGCCGACCCCGGCGACGAACACTCCGAGGATGACCACCGCCCCAACCCACGCCCGAGAGAAACGGCCATGAATTGTGCCGGGCAGCAGTTTCCGGGCACGCGAAATCGGCACGCCGAGCTCCTCCGCACGCAAAGCGAAGCGCGCGGCAGGCATCGCCGCTCGCCCCAATAAAGCCGAAATAAAGAGACCAAACGGGATCATGCGTGCCTGACAACCCCAGGTCAAGACCTACTTCGCATCTGGATGATCACGTGCCGTTACGTGGACGGCAGGCCAGATTCCCGTCCATAACGCCCCACCAGGCGCGTTCCAAAAACGAAGAGGGGGCAGCGAAGCACAGGTGTGCGATCTACATCACATCGCCGAATCCCTCTTGACGTAACAGCGCAGGAGACGTGCCGGTAGTGCCTATGACGCCGGAGACTCACCCCTGTAGGCGCACGCCCCGAAACGGGATCGATACCAGGCCTGAGATACGGCCGTGGTTGCCGGGGGCTGGAGCTGAGGGGCTGGCCGCGGCCAGCCCGGTTGTCGCATCAGCTGCTCTGATCACCGCCGAAACCGCTTGGCGTAGCCGCACGGAAGCCATCAGGTGGGGCGTCGGGCAGAGGTGAGCCGTCCGTAGAGGGCGGCGGTTTCGGGGTGAGGGTCGCCGTCGGCGCTGACTTCGGCGATCGCCTTGAGGCAGGCCTTCCACGCCTCGTGGACCCTGCTCATGTTCCCGGCCTCGTACTCCGCCCGCATCAGCGCCCGCCACAGCTGCTCGGCGTAGGGGTCGGAGGTGAGTCCCTGCCGTGCTGCGCGTGCGGAGCGGTCAGGGCGGCCGGCATCGAGTTCGAGTTCAGCGAGCAGGTCGGCGGCGTCGACGATTTCGGCGCGAATGTTCTCGATTACTGGGGTTTCTAGCCACCAGTGGTAGCAGCCGTCCAGCACCGGCCCCCTGACCAGGGCAAGGGCGTCCCAGAGGTCGATGGTGGAGTTGCGTTTGGCGCCGCGGTCGGCGAGTTCCTGGAAGCGGGTCCAGTCCAGAGTGATGGCGTGGGTGCGGTAGACGTAGGTGGAGTCGCACAGGATGCGTGCCTGGCCGTCGGAGGCCTTTCCGAGTTTGCCGCGGGTGCGGGTGATGAGCTGGCGCAGCTGGTCGGAGGGCTTGGGGGTGTCGGGGTCGGGGCCCATCATGGCGGCGAGCTGGACGTTGCGTAGCCCGGTCGGCCCGGCCAAGGCCAGGGCGAGCACGAGCTCGGCCATCTTCGGCTGGAGGTCGGCGACTGTGCCGGTGATCTCCAGCGGCCCGAGGATGGACACCTGCACAGCGTTCTGTACCTCATCGCGCTGCGGCTCGGGCTGGGCAACTTCTGGCAGTGCGGGTTTTCCCCCCGACTCCCCGTCTTCCTGCTGGCTATCGGCCGCTCCAGCGACGTATGACCTGCTTGCTCCGCCTGCCAGCGGCAGCTGGCTTTCGTCCGCATACGCGTTATACAGCGGGGCGTCGGCGGCGACGTCGCTGATGTCGCCGGCAACGGTGAACAGTTCCCCGAGCCGCTGGTAGGACTCGGCCGAGATCAGGTGCGGCCGCACTGTGAGGCCGAGCGGGGTGACGTCCAGCCGCGGCCCCTGGTCGTCCTGCGACAGGGCGAACCGCGCGGGCGCGCCTGCGGCGTCTACGGGAACGAGGGCAGCCAGACCGCCGGGCAGGGCGGTGACGGTGTCGACCAGCCGAGCCATCTGATCGGGCGACGGAGTGGTCCTGCTGATGAGGACGGTGAGAGTCCAGTCCCCATCAGGGTCGTGCAGGCGCCGGCCGGACACGCCGGTTGGGCCGTCAGTGGTGGCGAGCCGTCCGCGGAGGTCGCGGGCCCGGTCGGCGAGCAGGCCGAGCGCTTCGGCCAGGTCCGTGCAGGGTCGGATGCGATCGCCGGCCGCCTGCAGTTCGGGAAAGCCCACGGCGAGCACGTCGAACCATGGCCCATCACCGGTGGCGAGTTCGGTGGCCGCGGTGGTGAGGAAGCGGTCGACCAGCTCATCGGGGCCGGTCGCGGTGGCGGTCTGCAGGCGTTCGAGATTCACCAGGAGTGCGTGTCCGTCGTCGAGGTATCCGGTGGTGAGCAGTGCAGGGAGCACGTCCCGGGCGCTGTCCGCGTTGGGTGCGCTGTCGAGGTCGATGCGCCAGGTCGCCTTCGTGCGGCCCTGGGTGAACGGGGCTGGTGGCGTGCCGGCGGGCTGGGCCAACAGCAGTTCGACGGCATCCACGCAGACGCGTGCGCCGAGCACGTGCGGCAGGTCGCGGCCGGCGGCGGTTAGGACGCCGCCAAGCGTGGCCAGGGCCTGGCGGGCGCATGTGCGGGCGTCGGGTGCGGCCAGGCGGCGCAGTTCCTGCTCGGTGCGCAGGGTGTCTGGGTCGGCGGGCAGGGCGATGCGGCGGCCGCGGCGGCGTGTTTGGCGTTGGGCGTGGCGGAGGCGGGCGAGGGTGAGCAGGGACCCTACGGCTACTCCCCCGGCGAACGCCGCAACCGGCGCGCTGGGACCGTTGTCTTCCGCCTCCCCGCCGTCGGTCAGCAGGATCGCGGTCGGTTCCGGCGCCGATGCACGCGCCTCGCCGGTCTGCGGTGTGCGTGCGAGCGGGGCCGCGTCTCGTACGGCTGCCGGTTGCTCCCCCGCCTTCGGGAAGTCCTGTGTGGCCGGTGGTTGGGGCGAGGAGGGAGCGCCATCGTGCGGGCGGGAGAACTCGGAGGCGTCGCTCGGGTGGCCGAGATGGCGATCCGGGAGGGGCGGTTGTGGCCGGTCGAGGTCGGTCGCGGCGGCCGGCATGCGCAGCACCCAGCCGGGACGGATCACGTCGGGCCGGGTGAAACGGGCGCCGTCGGTCATCACACGGCCCCTGTTGAGCTGGGCGATTTCGGTGTAGCGGTCGCCGTTGCCGAGGTGGCGTTCGGCGATGGTCCACAGGCAGTCGCCGCGACGCACCTGGTAGGCCGCGTGCGTGAGCCGCAGCACCCGGGCGTGCGCCTGGTCAGACGCGGTGTGCGCCCCAGTCATGGTGGGCTGTCCAACCCCCGATGGCACGTCAGCTCCGGCGAAGCGTGGCGGGTCGTGCCCGGCGTCCGGTGAGGCGGTGGTGGTGTCGGCCAGTGCGGCGGGTGCGGCGGCGACCACGGCGGCGGGCGGGACGGCGGCCATTACGAACGCGGCCGGCGAGCCGGCGGCGAGCGCGACCGAGGAAATGAGCTGGGCCGACAGCCATTGGGTGGCGCCAAGGCCGGGCAGGTGCGGCGTGGCGCGGCCGCGGATGCGGGAGGCGAGCTCGACCAGGGTGCTGGCCACGAAGCTCGCCCACGCCGCCCAGCTGACGACCTTCACGACAGTGAGGAAGAGGGTGCCGTCGTCGCGGTGGGTCAGCGCGTGGCCGATCTCGCCCAGGCTGGGGAGGTGGGCGGGTACGGGGGATCCGGCCAGCGCATACAACATGAGGGGTACGCCGGCGATGAGCGCGGTCAAGACGGCGGCCGCCAGCAGCGCCCGCAGCCCGTCCAGCAGACGGAACCTGATCATCGAAGTTCTCCCTCCACGCCGGGAACGAGGCGGGCGGTGGCCGACCCGGTCACCGCGATGTCGTTGATGCCGATCAGGGCCAGGAACAGGGTGGGTTCACTCACCCGTACGCGGACCTGGATGGCGTGGGTGCCGACCGGCGCGGCGGTCCCGGTGTGGCCGGTCGTGGCGAGGTAGGAGCGCGCGGCGCGCAGAGCGGCGACCTGGTCGACGATGTATCGGCCGTCGGTGTAGGCGGCGCGGCGGTCGACGTATCCGGCGCCAGCCCGGGCCGCCTCTTCCGCAATGTTGTAGGCCTCGCGGCCGGCGCGGAGCTTGGCGGTGCCGTCCCACAGGAAGCCGGCGAGCACCAGCATCAGCGGGAACACCGCCACGGCGGTAAACAGCGTGACCGACCCGCGGTCGCGTGTCCTGGTCATGTCGACGCCATCAGGGTCAGATGGCCGTGGTGGACCGTCTGGCCTGGGAAGGCGCTCAAGGACGGGGCGATGGTGACCTGGTCGACATGAGCGTTCACGCTGCCACCCGCTGCGCCGCAGCCCCCGAGTATCTTGGCCTCGTCACGTCGTGCCCTGTCAGTCGCGTCCGGCATCCTAAAGCGATGACGCGCTGGTTCCGCACCTATTGGGATGAAGAGGACATCTGGTTCTACTTCGAGGTTGATGCCGACGGTTGGGTGAACCGCCAGGTCGAACTCCGGGGACCGGACGGCATCCCCATCGTCGCGGCGTCCCTGACGGAATGGCAGCAGGCTCAGGCAGCAGGCCGGCTCAGCCAGTACGAGGCGACCTACGGCCTGACCGCGGAGAGCCCTGTGCAGGAGTGGGACGGATACGAGCCTCACGCTCTGACTGCGGCCGAGTTCGAAGACGTGTGGAACCGGGCCCGCCGGCACCTCCGCAGCAATCACTGAGCTCGCACAATCCGGCAGGCGGCTCGTCTCGGTCCGCTGGCTCACACCTTCACACACGGACGCCTCCCGTCTTGGCACGCTCGTTGCCGGCTGAGGAACCGCCAGGATCTGCGAACCCCAGAGCTCTCCCCCGGTAGGGGTCGATGGGCGAGGCGAAGGACGCGCGGACCGTCTTCTGGCCGGGCAGTCCGGGCAGCAGGTCGCCGAGCTGGACGGTGCAGGTCACGCGGGCGACGACCTGGGCAGGCGTGCCGACCTGCCGGGAGAATCCACTGGTGTCCACCGCGATCGACGGGGCGCAGCGCAGGCCCTCGCGGCGGAGCGCGGCGGCGGCACTGGTTGTGGCGGCGCGCCGGGCCTCGGCGGGGGCGCGGGCGATGGACGCCCGCCGGGCGGCGTCGCGAGCGGCCGACTCGACCGCACTGTAGGCGGTGGCGATGCGCCCGGTGAGGACGACCAGGGCGATGAGTGCCAGCAGTGCGGGGGCGAGGACCACCAGTTCCAGCGTTGCGCTTCCCCGCTCGCCGTCCTGCGGCGTGCGTCGGCAGCTCATGGGCGGTCCGCGGGGATGAAGCGTTCGACCGGGGCGCGGGCGACCTCCGAGACGGTCCACTGAGCGATAGGTAGGAACGACGGCACCCGGCCGGTGACGACGACTTCGACGGTGCCGGCGTCGCCGCCCGCCCGGGCGTCGGGGTGGGTGAGGAAGGCGCCGCCGACGCGGGTAGCGAAGCGCACCGCGGCGGCTGGTCCGGCGGAGCGGGAGGCGCCGTCGGTGCGGGCCGCGCGGACGCCTTCCTGCGCGGCCGCCTGGGCGGTGGAGTGGGCCTGGTAGACGAAGACGGCCTGGACCGCCGCGGCCACGACCAGGAGCAGCAGCGGGAACAGGATGACCATCTCCAAGGTGGCCGCCCCGCGATCGCGCAGCACCTGGCACCGCACGCCACGGCGGGAACGCCGCAAATCGGCGGCATCAGGAGTGGTCACGGGATCTTGGCGAGCCATTCGGTGACCTTGTCCTTCATCACCGCGGCGGCGGCGATGGCGATGCCGATGATCAGGGTGGTGAGGACGACCCATTCCAGGGTGCTGGCGCCGCGGTCCTCGCGCAGACGCTGCAGGCCGGCCTGCGCGCGCACGAGCAGGAGGGTGAGCTGCGAGGACATGACAGTGGGAAGGCGCATCGGTCTCCTTGAGGGGGTCAGCCGGCGATGGCCAGCCGGTAGATCTGGGGGAAGGTCAAAAGCAGCAGGAAGGCCGCGCCGAGCAGGGCGATGGGGATGACCATGGCGGTGGTGCGGCCGTTGGCCTCGGCTTTGGCGGCGGCCAGGGCCTGGCCGCGCATGGAGGCGGCCTTGCTGATGAGGGTGTCCAGGACGCGGGCGCCTTCCTGCCCGGCGAGGGCGGCGATGTCAGCCAGGTTGGTGAGCTCGGCGATGCCGACCTGCTCGCCCAGCCGGGCAAGTCCTTCCCAGGCGGGCCGCTGGTTCCGGCGGGCCAGCTCCAGCACGGCGGTGATGCGGGCGAACGCCCAGCCGTCGCTGACCGAGGCGGCCTTTTCCAGGGCGTCGACGGGTCCGGCGCCGGCGCTGCGTTCCAGGGCCACCAGGTCGAGGTAGCCGGTGATGGCGTGCCGGAAGTCGGCCCGTCGGCGGGCGGCCTCGGACCGCACGGTCAGGTCGGGGGCGAAGAACAGCACCACCCCGCCGAGCAGGGACGCTCCGGCGGGCAGCGCCACGCCGGGGGTGCTACCTGTGGCCGCTATCAGCGCGGCGATCCCGGCGGGCAGCAGCAGGCCGAGCACGGCCAGGCCGAGCTTGGTGGCGAGGAAGCGTTCGACCGGGCGGCCGAGCAGCGCCAGGTCGCGGTGGGGGCACGGCAGCGACCCCAGGTGGGTGGCCATGAGGCGGCCGAGCCGCTGGGCCAGGTCGCCGCTGGTGTCGGGTGGGACGTAGTCGGCGCGCAGGCGGGCGACCGCCTCCTCCAGCCGGGGCGGGGCCGGCCGCAGCTCGCGCACCAGCAGGAACAGCCCGAACCCGATCAGGGCCCCGGCCAGCAGGAACAGGTTCATCGCACTCCCCCGGTGAGGAAGCGGCCAGGTGGGCGGGCGGTGCCGAGGCGGTGCAGCCACCACAGCCCGACGGCGTAGCAGGCGACGACGACCGCAAGCGCTATTTGTCCGGCGGTGGTGCCGAACGGGGCCACGTAGTCCCTGTTCAACGCGGCGAAGCCGCTGTAGCCGAACAGGAAGGCCATGATCCAGCGGACGGTGGCGCGGTGGCGGGCACGTTCGGCTTCGACCTCCCGCCGGGCGGCGACGTTGGCTGCGACCATGGCCGCCAGATTGGTCAGCACCTGCCGTACGCCGGCGCCGCGCCGGGACGCGGCGCGGATGAGCGCGGCGGCGATCAGGTCGGCCACCGGGTCGTCGAGGGCTTCGGCGAAGGCGCGCAGCGCCTGCTCGGTGTCCGCCCGGGCGGCGAGTTTGCGGCCCAGGTCGCGCACTTCGGCGGCGATCGCCTCGGGCGGGTGCTCGACACTGCGGGCCAGGGCGTCCTCGAGCCCGGAGGCGGCGCCGAGCAGGTCGGAAAGGCGCCGCGTCCACTGCTCCAGCCCTTCCAGGCGGGCGATGCGCGAGCGGGCGCCGCGCCCTCCCGTCAGGCGTGGCACGGCGAAGCAGGCGCCGATGGCGGCGAGGCCGGCGACGGGCCATCCGGTCAGCAGGAACACCGCGGGGCCGAGCAGGATCGCTGCCCCGGCCTGCCGGCGCACTGCGACGTCGCCGGCCGCGCGGGCAAGGGTGGCCAGGTGGCCGTCCGGCCTGGGCGGCGCCGGGGCCCTGCCGCGTACGGCGAGCACGAGGCAGACGATCCCGGCCGCGCCCAGCCCGCCGGCCAGCGGCGCGAGCAGCGCGCCGGTCATGACGCCCTCCACAGCACGGCGGGGTCGAACCCGGCGGCGACCAGGTCGTCCAGGCACTGCGGGGAGGTCGCCGGGATCGCACGCCCGTCGGGGCCGGGGCGGTAGATGTGGTTGCGCGCGGGCGTCGGCGTGTCGGCGGGCGGCAGCACCTCCAGCACCTCGGTGACGTAGCGGCGGTTGGTGCGCACGTCGCGGCGCAGGTGGACGACGAAGTCGACGGCCATGCCAACCAGCCCGTGGATGTCCTCGGAATCCAGCACGAGGCCGCCGGAGCGGCACAGCATGAGCAGGCGGGGGAAGACCTTCTCGGCGGAGTTGGCGTGGATGGTGCACAGCGAGCCTTCCTGGCCCGAGTTCATGGCCTGCAACATCGACCACGCCTCGTCGGCGCGGACCTCGCCGACGATGATCCGCACCGGGTTCATCCGCAGCGAGTGTTTGATCGCCGCATCAAGGGTGATCTGGCCGTGGCCTTCGCTGTTGGCTTGGCGTGACTCGAAGGCCACCACGTCGCGGTGCCGGTGCGGCAGCTGGTCCAGGTAGAGCTCGTACTCGCTTTCCAGCGTGGCGATCCGCTCGTCGGGGTCGATCTCGGCGGCCAGGGCCCGCAGCATCGTGGTCTTCCCGGCGTTGACCCCGCCGGTGACCAGGATGTCCTTACGCGCCCGCACCGCCGAGGCGAGAAACGACGCCTGCCCGGCCTCGAGAGTGCCGAGCTCGACCAGGTCGGTCAGGGTGACGTCGACGTGCCGGTGGCAGCGGATCGACACGTGCGGGCGCGGTGTGATCGCCATGACCGCCGACAGCCGCACCCGCTCCTTCAAGGCGGCGTTGAGCACGGGGGTGACGGTGGAGAACTCCCGGGAGGTCTGGCCGCCGTGGACGCCCCACATGCGGATCCGCTGAATGAGTTCCTCGTCGCTGCCGGCGACCGCCGGACCGCGTACCTTGCGCCCGTCGGCGTAGGTGACCCAGACCTCGCGGCAGCCGTTGATGTCGATGTTCTGCACCGCCGCATCGGCGATAAGCGATTGCAGCGCGCCCAGGCCGTAGCGCTCGTCCTCGACCGCGCGGACCAGACGGGCGTGCGTCCCGGGTGAGATGACGACGCCGTCGGTGAGTCGCTCTCGGGACCAGGCGGCGGTTGCGGCGTCGATGAGCTGGACGGCCTCCTCCCGGCCGGCCGCCCCTTCCAGGGCGTCGGCCACGCGGGCGCTGATGTCGCCGACCGCCGCACGGAACGCCACGTCGTCGAGGCCGTCGTCGGTCGGGGTGGGGATGCCGGGGATCGGCGGCAGGCTTCCCGGCCCGGCCGGGCGGGCGGCGGGGGCAGCGGGAAGGTCCTCGGCCAGCCACAGCGGGTGCTCACTCATGCTCGCCCTCCCCCAGACTCGGCACCCGCGGCGGGGCCGGAGTGAAGGTCGGGGCCGGCGCCGAAGGACGCAGGTGGCACCACCCCAACCGCGGCGACCGGCTGCTCCTCGGGTGCCGCTTCGAGGCGCTCCCGCAGTTGGGCCCCGAGGTTGCCCACCGTCCGCAGCAGGGAGGACATCTGCAACCGGCCGGCCCACCTTGTGCGGCCGGCGGCGCCGTCCGACAGGATGTGCGCGGCCTTCGGCAGCATTGGGACCGTCCCCAGGATGGGCGTCCCTCCGAGCGTCCGGCTGACCTCCGCCGCGGGGTAGGGCCCTTCGCCGATCAGGAGCAGGAAGCGGGGCGTGGCGGCGAGGGCGCCGCGGCTGAGCGCCTCGATCCGCGGCCCGGCCATCGCAACGAACCGCACCGTCGGCCGCAGCACGAGCACCACGGCGTCCGCAGCGGTGAGGATCGCGTACGGCACGCTCTCCACGCCGAGCGCGCCCACGTCCGCGATGACGTCGCGTCCGGCGGTCGTCAACACCTGGGCGATCTGCGGCCAGGAGCCCTTGATCTGCAGGGCCTGCCGCGGGTCGGCCACCCCGGGCAGCAGCAGCCTGCGCCGGGCGTCCCCATCCAGCGGAACGGCCTCCTCGGCCAGCTGCACCCGCGCCGCCTCCAGGTCGCGCGCGGCCGTCATGGCCACCTCGGCGACACCGATCCGGTACGGCTGCTGCCCGGCGAAGTAGCCCGGCAACACGCCGCCGCCCGACGGGTCGCATTCGGCGAGCAGCACCGGGTCGGGCCAGGTGAACGCGGCGGCCAGGCACACCGTGGTGACCCCGGGCGCCCCTCCAGGAGACGTGACCGCGATCAGCGCCATCCGCCCACCTCCGAGCAGGACGGCAGCGGTACGGCGGACACCAGGGCGGCGGCCGGCCCGCGCGAGCCGTACCGGCAGCAGCGCGGCCACCGCGCAGAGGAACCTCGGCCGATCACGCCGCGTCCCTGCGGGAGGTGAGGATGAGGGCGATGTGGCCACCCATGGCCTCCCGCGCGATGAAGCCGCCGGCCCCGGGGCCGACCAGCAGGTCGACGACTCGCACCCCGTCGGGGTCTGCCTCCCCCACCCGATCGACGACGGCGGCCAAGTCCTTCGTCACGGCCCTGGTTTCCTGCCCGGGGTCGGCCAGTTCGGCGGCGACCAGGACGCGGTCGCCGGCACGCAGGCCCCGGGCTGGAAGCTGACCCGGCTTGAGCGCGAGCGGCACCAGCTGCTGACCGGGGCCCGGCGTCATCGCGTCCGTCGTCTGCGTCTCCGCCAGGAGCGCGCCGGCCGTCAGGTCGGCGGCCGCGACCCGGCCGATTGTCTCCGGCAGCCGCCCCGCCGGGACGGTGGCGATCTGGGGGTCCGCCGAGATCTGTACCGAGGCCAGGTCGTCGGCGGTGATCACCTGGCCGATCGGGACGTCCCGGGCGACCATCAGCACGGGGCTGCGCCGGTCGAGTTCGGTGTAGGCGTACTGCCCGGCCAGCACGCCCGCCCCGATGAAGACCAAGACGAGCAGGAACATCGGCGACCGGCGCCGCCTCGGCAGGGGAAGCGGCGTGACCGTATCGCGCGTACGCGTGCGCACCATCGGAAGGGAACTCCTCAAATTTCAGTCGGTGACCAGGGCCTGCGCCTCGGCCACGGTCAGGGCGTAGGAGGTGGACCGGCTGATCGGCGCCAGCGGGCCTCCCGCTCCCCCAGACCCTCGCCACGTCGCGCCCCACACGACCGTCACCGACACCCGGTAGGCGTTTCGCGGCTGACCGGCCGACGACCGCTCATACAGATAGGTGCAGCCGCTGTCCTGCTCCTGTGGCGGGCGATGCGGGTCGTACGGCGTGCCGGGGCCGTCGCAGACGACGTCGGGCAAGCCCGCGCCCGGCGAGATGAGAAGCCGCCGCGGGGACGCCGTCACCTCGGCCCAGACAGCCCCGACGTGCACCCGTTTGGACTTGGTCGTCCACTGCCCCGAGCCGTTCAGCCAGAACCACTGCCGAATGCCGACCATCCCCGGACGGCCGCGCGGTGGCGCGGTGCTCACCTGCGGCAACGGCAGAGCCAGTTCCTTTACGGCCTGGCCCACCAGCATCTGCGGGGTCACCCCGGCTCCGCCACCCGGCCGAATCAGCCCGCAGTAGAAGTCGTCGCTGCCCTGAGGGAAACCATCGACCATCGGAGCGCAGTCGGCGTCAACTTCCTTCTTCGCCTTCCGCACCGGGGCCGGACGGACAGGGGCCCGGCCGGGCGATGTCTCCTTGGCCCAGATCGACCAGCCCTTGGGACTGCGGCTGGCTCCGGCCCCACTGCCGGGATCCCCATTGGCTACCGCAGCAGGTGAGGCAATCAGCGCGAGGACGAGCAGGGCGGTCACCGCGTGCACTTCGATTCCAGTGCCTTCTTCTGAAGGATGCGCCAGCGCCCGTCCGCACCCCTGCGCATCGTGGCTTCAACCGAGAAGTAAGGAGTGCTGAGCGTGCCCGGGATGAGCTTGTGGGTGCGTGAATCAGCTTCTCCTGTCCGAGATGCATCCATGCAGTCAAGGACGGTGGCCGTGTCGCCCTTCACCGTGACCTTCTTGACGTGCACGACAACCTCCCCCCATCCCTCGCGGTCCATCTCC
>NZ_JAATEK010000075.1:0-12494 GCF_012034195.1 Microbispora sp. CL1-1 | reverse complement strand
GACGGCTCTTCGGCAACGGGGTCTCTCCTGTCTGGTCGTGAGCGCCCGTTCGCATGGCGGCCGTGCGGTTTCCGGGCGGCATCCGGTCCCATTATGGGCGTATGGCCCCCATTGCGGGCGTCCGGAACACACGCCCAGGTATTCCGGGCCGATAGGGCCGGCCGGGCGGCCGGCCGGCCCCGGGTGGTGCGGTGGCGGCGTCCTCATCGTGAGTTCGCCACCGCTGGCCGGCCGGCGATCGGCTGCCGGCCGGCCACGTCGTCAGCGGCAGCTCGCCGCCGCGTAGCCGGCGTCGTAGGACGAGGTGACCTGCTTGCCGTCGATCGTGGCGGTCGCCTTGACGGTGACCGTGCCGGCGTCGATGCTCCCGGTCCGGGTGTTGAAGGACTGGTAGGCCTGCTTGCCCGGAGCCACGTCGGCCACCGTCTTGGACCCGTACGGGGTGGTCAGTGTGATGGTCGCCGGAACGCCGGAGTCGTTGACGGCCGTGACCGCGACGTACGCCGAGCTGCCGATGCAGCGGGAGGACGCGGTGACGGTCAGGGCGACCTCCGGCGAGGAGGCGGCCTCGAACGACCAGGAGTCGACCTCGAAGAGGTCCGCGCCGTCGGGCCCGGCGTACGTGAAGTAGACGTCGTGCACGCCGGTGACGCCGTCGAGCCTGGCGGTCGGCTTCGTCCACTCGCCGAGCGGCGCGTCGACGGGAATGGTCGCGACCACGGGCGAGGTGCGGCCGTCGAGGCGAACCTCGATCTTCCCGCCGGTGGCGAGCGGGCGCACCTTGGCCGTGACCCCGGTGGCGCCCTCCGCGCCGAAGTCGACCTTCGCGAGCGACGTCCAGTCCCCGTTGTCGATGTCGTGCACCACGAGGTTCGGGGCCTGCGCGCCGAACTCCTCCGACCCGCCGTCGATCTTCTTCGTCGCGATGCCCTGCTGCCAGGCGATCGTCTCGGCCTCGATCACCCGGTAGGGGTCGAGGTCGCGGATCTGCTCGACGCCCTTGTAGTCGCCCCGCACTTCCTTGATCGTACCGTCGGCGTTGAAGTCGAGCTTGGCGAGGTGCGGGCTGCGGAAGCCCTGGGTGGCGCCGCCCGTGATGCGGCTGTTGAGCGTCTGGGCGTGATAGGTGAAGTAGTACTGGTCGCCGAGCTTGAACACCGACTGGTGGTTGTTGCCGCCGGCGCCGAAGTAGGTGCCCGGGTTGCGGAAGATGATGCCCTTGTACGTCTCGGGGGTCCACGGGCCCATCGGGCTGTCGGCCATGAGGTAGGCGATGGCACCGGTCGGCGGGCCGTTGGGGTCGATCGGGCCGCCGAAGCCGAAGTTCGACGAGTACGAGTAGTAGTACTTGCCGTCGCGCTTGAACAGGTGGCCGGCCTCGAACACGAGCGGCGCGTCGATGACCTCAGCCGAGCCCTGCGTGCTGATCATGTCGTCGCCGAGCCTGATCACGCGCGTGGACTTCGGGTGGTTGGTGTTCTCGGCGCTGCGCGTCCCGTCGTCGCCACCACCGCCGAAGACGAGGTAGCCCTGGCCGTCGTCGTCGATGAACACGCCGGGGTCGAACAGCCAGTTGATGCCGTTGGACGCGCCCGGCGTCGCGCTCGTGATGAGCAGGTTGCCGCGCTCGTCGTGCCACGGGCCGATCGGCGAGTCGCCGACGATGACACCGGAGCCGCCGCCGTTGTTGGCGAAGTAGAGAAAAAACTTTTCCTTGCCGTCGACGACCTTGCTCTCCATGGCCGGGGCCCACGAGTTGTTCGCGTAACGGGCGACCCCGTTCGGGCCGGCGACGGGGATCTCGCCGTGGTCGACCCAGTTCATGAGGTCGTCGGACGAGATGACCGTGATCGTGTTGATGCTCGCGTACGTGTTGGTCGAGGAGACCCCGGTGGGGCCGGGCTTGTACTCCTGCGTGTCGTTGGTCATGTAGATGTACACGCGGCCGTCGTGGACGAACGCGTTGCCGTCCGCGCCGAACTTGTGCGAGATGAGCGGGTTGCCCTCGCCGGGGTTCTTGCCGAGCGCCTCGATGGTCGTGGACGGCACGAACTCCGTGACGGACACGTCGTCGACCTTGAAGTCCATCAGGTGCGTGTCCGGGGCGGACCCGGGATCCGATGTCCAGGGCGTCTCGATGAACAGCCGCGCGGTCGCGACGCTCTGGCTCGCGGGGATCGTGAACGTGCCCTGGATGAGCCCCCACTGCCCGCGCGCGACCGTCACCGTGCCGACGTTCGTGTAGGTCGCGCCGCCGTAGTGCATGGTGGCGAAGAACTGCTTGGTCGCCGGGCTGTTGGGGTTCTCGTATTTCACCCGCGCCGTGACCGCGTACGTCTTGCCGGCCTGGACCTTGCCGGACAGGTCCTGCATCGGGCCGGATCCGGTCGTCTTGCGGTCGGTGACGAGCACGGCGCCCGAACCGGCGTACGCGTCCGTCGTGGGCGACAGCGTCGCGCCGTCGGTCGAGTTCCCGTTGTTGACGAACCAGCCGGACAGGCCGTCCTCGAACCCGCCGTTCACGATGATGTTCGGGGCGGCGGCCTGCACCGGTCCCGCCGTCGCGGTGACGGCGGCGCCCAGCAGGGCACCGGCCATCGCTATCGCGGCGACCCGTCGCCGGGTCGTCTTTCCAACGCGCTTCGACACGAATGATCTCCTTGACCTGGGACTTCTCCGTGAACACGACGCCCCGAGGAACCGCGCGGACGCGCGCGACGTGTTGTGTGGGGGGGTGGGGCCGGCCGGCCGGGCGGCCGACCGGCCCGGGGTGGTGCGGGTGGTGCGGTGGTGCGGGGCCGGCCGGCGATCGGCTGCCGGCCGGCCACGTCGTCAGCGGCAGCTCGCCGCCGCGTAGCCGGCGTCGTAGGACGAGGTGACCTGCTTGCCGTCGATCGTCGCGGTGCCGGTGACGGTCACCGAACCCGCGTCGATGTTCCCGGCCCGGGTGTTGAAGGACTGGTACGCCTGCTTGCCCGGAGCCACGTCGGCCACCGTCTTGGACCCGTACGGCGTCGTCAGCGTGATCGTCGCCGGAACGCCGGAGTCGTTGACGGCCGTGACCGCCACGTATGCCGAGCTGCCGACGCAGCGGGAGGCGGCGGTGACGGTCAGCCTGACCTCCGGAGAGGCGGTCTTGAGCGTGCCGAGCCGGGCGAGCTGGTAGCTGAGCGCCCGCTCCGGCGCGTCGATCTGGTTCTGGGTGCCGAACTCACCGGCCCGCGCCGCCGTCGCGGTGTCGAGCGCGGCCCGCATGTCGGCCCAGGCGTCCGCCGGATAGTCGCGCTCGTCGAGCGTTCCCGCGTGTGCGATCGCCGCGTCGAGGCCGCTCGTGTCGAGGGCCTTGTTCTGCGCGGTCAGCGTGTCGCTGAGCTTGTAGTAGTCGAAGTCGACGTGCCCGCCCTTCTCCTTCGTCGCGTAATCGAACAGGCCGACCCGGTGTCCCATGAAGTGCGAGAGGCTGCCGTCCAGCGTCTGCGGGCCGACGCGGCTGCCCAGCTGGGTCCAGTTCAGGCCGTCGAGGCTGTAGTAGAACGTCGTCCACAGCTGCCCGACCGGAGAGCTGAAGTCGAGGTCCGCCTTCACGTACACCTGCGTCGCGTCTCCGAGCGGCACCGTCGTGCCGGGCACGAAGCTCTCGACCGCCGACTGGTCGATGTCGACCGCGAACGGCTGCACGCGGTTGACGACGCCCAGCGTGTTCTGGCCGTCGACGCGCTTGACCGCGACATAGGAGAACCCGCGGTTGTAGGCGGCCAGACCGGCGACGTCGCCGTTCTTCATGCCGGAGATGTCCATCTTGGTCTCGACCGACTGCCGGGGCCCGAACGTACGCTGCGACAGCGTGTTGCGCGCCTCTTCGAACCAGGTCAGCTCGTCGCGGCCGGACAGCTTGGTGTAGACGTACTTGCCGGTGACCACCTTGCCGGTCGTCAGCCGCAGCCAGCCGTCCCGGTCGGTGAGCGACCAGTAGCGGTTGTCGGGGGCGTGGTTCCACTCCCACACCGGGTCGAGCCGCGACCCGTTGGGGGCGATCTCCTCCTCGGACGGGCTCTCGGTCGTCACCGGCTGCCCGACGATCGAGACGTCGTCGACCAGGTAGTCCACGCTCGACGACGCCGGCTGCGGGTTGGCCCACGGGGTCTCGATCGCGAACTTGAAGTTGTCCACGTTGGCCGTCGAGGGGATGGTGTACTGGCCCGTGACGGTCGTCCACTGCCCGGCGGGAACGTTCCCGGACGCCATCGTCTGGACGCCCGTGCCCCAGTCGGCCACGAGGTTGAACCGGATGCTGCTCGGGCCCGAGGTGTACTTGATCTTCGCCGACACGGTGTAGGTCACACCGCGCTGCACCTTGCCGTTGAGGAACTGGTTGGGCCCGGAGCCGTTGAGCGTGCGGTCGCTCACCTTCAGCGCCGCCGATCCCGCGGCCGGGTCGGTGGTGTCGCGGGTGATCGTCGCGCCGTACTGCGTGCCCCACGGGGAGACCGCGTCGGCCTCGAACCCGGGGTTCTGCAGGAGCTCGACGCCGATGAGCGAGTCGTCGTACGAGGGCGGGTCGGGGATCGTCCACTGCTCGTCCATGTACGGCCGGTGCGGCGCGTCGTTGGCGAAGTCGTCGGAGGCGACGAGGCTCTTCTGCCGCTCGAACGTCTCCTCCGCCGGGCTCAGCGTGATCGGCTTGGCGAACGCGCCGCCCACCGGCACGACCCCGTCCGTGCCGAACGTCGGCCAGCCGTCCTGCCAGGTCGCGGGGATGAGCGCCGGGGTGCGCCCGATCGGGAAGTTGTCGCGGAAGAACATGCCATACCAGTCGGTGCCGCCGTCGCGGGAGATCGGCACGAGGCTGCCCTGGGCGAAGCCGTTGGAGTCGAGCACTCCGCGCGCCTCGTAGGTGTTCGAGCCGTCCGCCGACGTGTAGCGGCCGAGCAGGTCCTTCGAGCGGAACATGACGACCTGGCGTCCCTGCCCGGACGGCCAGGTGATGATGACCACGTAGTAATAGCCGTTGATGTGGAAGACCTGGGCGCCCTCGAACAGCCCGCCGATGAACGGCTTTCCGGCGTAGTCGTTCGCCGTGAAGATGTTCGGATAGTCCCTGTCGATGCCCGACATATCCGGCTTGAGGCGTACGGCGCTCGTCCCGCCGGAGCCGTAGAAGATGTACGGCGTGCCGTCGTCGTCGAAGAACAGCGACGGGTCGTGCAGGCCGCGGCCGAGCGGCGTGCGCGTCCACTTGCCGTTCTCGACGTCGTCGGTGCTGTAGAGGTACGCGCCGCCGAGGTTGTTGGTGTTGAAGACGACGTAGAACCTGCCGTCGTGGTAGCGCAGCGACGACGCCCACTGGCCCTGGCCGTAGGAGTTCTGCCCGTTGCGCAGGGAGAACGCGTCGCCGATGTCCGCCCGGCCGAACACGTAGTTGACGATCTCCCAGTTCACCAGGTCGTACGACTTCATGATCGGCGCGCCCGGGCTCAGGTGCATGGTCGTGCTGATCATGTAGTAGACGTCGCGGTGCTCCTTGTTCTCCGCGGCAGGGACGCGCTCCACGCTGATGTCGGGCACGTCGGCATTGGTGATCGGCACGGTGTAGGTGCCGTCGCCCTTGTCGGTCGAGGTGTACGACGGCGCCGGCGACCACCCGGCGGAGGCGTTCGCCACGCCGCCGTGGGCCGCGAGACCGCCGCACACGAGCGCGGCGGCCGTCGCGAGCGAGATCCTCCGCAACCGCCGGGGGACCGCCGGGGATCGGCGATTTTCGGGCACGCGAAACTCCTCTGCTGAGCGATGTCAGGCGATGCCTGACGCGAGGGGGTGTGGGATCGGAGTGAGCGGTCGGCTGAGATGCGGCCGGACAGCCGGCCTGCGGAGGGGGGCGTCCGCGGGCCGGCCGGCTGGAGTCCCGGCGGGAGGGGCGCGTGTCCTACCGGTTGTGCCGGGCGGAGAGTGTGGTGTTCACCTCGGGCGCGGGTGGGCGGCCGTGAGGTGATCGCTCGTGGGCGGAGCCGAATATGCGTGGGCGGCCCGGTGCGAAACGTTCCCGTGGAGGGGCGGGGTGAGCCGCGGCGGGGGGACCGCTTCTCATCAAGGAGGCTCCTCGGTTGTTAGCGCTAACATTTCCTGTTGCGGATAGATTGCGGCGATGTTTCGTGACCGTAAGTGGGACGGCGCGCACTGTCAAGAGTGTGAGACGTGCGTCGAGGCCGTTAACGTGCTGTCCCGAAAGCCGGAAAGTTACCGTCTCGGCACGTCAGCGAGCGGTCCCGGACCGCCGGTAACGGATTCGTCGAGCCTCATCCGCTTCGTGCCGGTTCCTGGCCTTGGATGACAAATCGGTGACGTGTCTTCCCTGTCGCGATCAAGGCCGTACGATCATTTATGTACGACGAGGGGAGTGTTGTGGACGAGCGTAAGGCGCCCGCGGGCGTCGACCCGTTTACTCCGAGCGTCGCCCGGATGTACGACTACTACCTGGGTGGCAAGGACAATTTCGCGGCGGACCGCGAGGCCGCGGAGAAGATCATCGAGATCCTGCCCAACCTCCCCGACATCGCCCGGGAGAACCGCGAGTTCCTGATCCGGGCGGTCACGTACCTCGCGCAGCAGGGTATCCGCCAGTTCCTCGACATCGGCGCCGGACTTCCGACGCAGCGCAACGTCCACCAGGTCGCCCAGGAGGTGGCCCCGGAGTCGCGGGTCGTCTACGTGGACAACGACCCCATCGTCCTCGTCCACGCGCGGGCCATCCTGGCCGAGAACGACCGGGTGCGCGCGGTCGAGGCGGACATGCGCGACACCGAGGCGCTGCTGCGGCACCCGGAGATCCGGGAGCACATCGACTTCTCCCAGCCGCTCGCCGTCCTGCTGCTCGGCGTGCTGCACTTCATCCCGGACGACGAGGAGGCGATGAAGATCGTCGCGACGCTCCGGGAGCCGCTCGTGCCGGGCGGCTACCTGGTCGTGTCGCACGGCTCCCTCGGCGAGCTGAGCGACGACCAGGAGGAGGAGGGCCGGAAGGTCTTCAGCCGGACCTCCGTCCCCGGCACCACCTCCCGGTCGTACGACCAGGTCCTCGCGTTCTTCGACGGGCTCGACCTGGTCGAGCCGGGAGTGGTGCCGCTGCACGAGTGGCGGCCCGACACCGACTACCCCTTCGTGCGGGAGGGCAAGGCCGGCGCGCTCGGCGGCGTGGGCCGCGTCCGCTGATGCCGGCCCACGAGGGAGTGGGCAGGCGGGACTCGGCGTGGTCCCAGGCGCTTCCCCCGCCCCGGGGCCGGTAGGCCCGAAGCGGTTCGCTGCGGCGGACGAGGCCGCGGATGTGATCTCGGGCCGGAGCGTACCGGCGGGTGTCCCGGGCTCGCGCAGCGGCGGCAGATGCCGGGCGGGAGGCCGGCCGGTATGCCAGGTCGTGCGACCAGGCGCGGGCGCGGACGTCGTACAGGCCGGTGGTGGAGGCCGGGCAGCCGCCCGTCGCCGTCGAGCAGGCCGTAGTCGACCGCCCAGGAGTCCACGCCGACCGAGCGCACCGGCCCGGCCGCCCGCAGCCCGTCGAGTACGCCCTGACGTTTCGCCGGCTCCGCCGCCCCTTGCAGGCCGTCCGGTGTTGGCCGGGGGCGGGAGCCGGGGTTGGGGTGCGGGCTCGGGGCCGGGTCGGAGGCCGGGTCGTGATCGGGGGGTCGTGATCGGGGGGTCGTGATCGGGGGGACGTGAGCGGGGGCCGGTCTCCGGACGCCCGGCCCGCCGCTGTAGCCTGCCGCGTGCTGTCCGTTTTGTAGCAAATAGTCCTAAAGGTCCAAGTATCGTCCGTGCATGCCTAGGGAGAGATCGCATGACCACGCCGGTTGAGCAGCTGCTCGAACGCGCGCACCTGCTGGGAGCCGACCCCCGGAACACGAACTTCGCCGGGGGCAACGCTTCGGCCAAGGGCACTGCTCTCGACCCGGTCACCGGCACCGGCGTGGAACTGATGTGGGTGAAGGGATCGGGCGGCGACCTCGGCACGCTCACCGAATCGGGCCTGGCCGTGCTCCGGCTCGACCGGCTGCGCGCGCTCACCGGCGTCTACCCGGGTGTCGAACGCGAGGACGAGATGGTCGCCGCCTTCGACCACTGCGCGTTCGGCAAGGGCGGGGCGGCGCCGTCGATCGACACCGCGATGCACGGCCTGATCGACGCGGCGCACGTCGACCACCTCCACCCCGACGCCGGGATCGCCATCGCGGCCGCCGCAGATGGCGAGGAGCTGACCCGGCGCATCTTCGGCGACCGGGTCGTCTGGGTGCCCTGGCGGCGTCCCGGCTTTCAGCTCGGCCTGGACATCGCCGCCGTCAAGGACGCCAACCCCCGGGCCGTCGGCTGCATCCTGGGCGGCCACGGCATCACCGCCTGGGGCGACACCTCCGCGGAATGCGCCGGCAACTCGCTGTGGATCATCCGCACCGCCGAGGCGTACATCGCCCAGCGCGGCAGGCCCGAGCCGTTCGGGCCGGTGATGCCGGGCTGGGAGCCGCTGCCGGAGCGGGCCAGGCGCGAGCGGGCGGCGGAGCTGTTCCCGGTGCTGCGCGGCCTGTGCTCGACCGACGTCCGCCAGGTCGGCCACTACACCGGCACCCCCGAGGTGCTCGACTTCCTGTCCCGCGAGCGGCACGCGGAGCTGGCCGCCCTCGGCACCTCGTGCCCCGACCACTTCCTGCGCACCAAGGTCGCGCCGCTCGTGCTCGACCTGCCCGCCGGCGCGCCGCTGGAGGAGGTGATCTCGCGCCTCGGCGAGCTGCACGCGGCCTACCGCGAGGACTACCGCGCGTACTACGAACGGCACGCCACCCCCGCCTCGCCCCCGATGCGCGGCGCCGACCCGGCCATCGTGCTCGTGCCGGGCGTCGGCATGTTCTCCTTCGGCAAGGACAAGCAGACCGCCCGCGTCGCCGGTGAGTTCTTCCTCAACGCGATCAACGTGATGCGCGGCGCCGAGGCGCTGTCGGTCTACGCCCCGATCGAGGAGTCGGAGAAGTTCCGCATCGAATACTGGGAGCTGGAGGAGGCCAAGCTGCGGCGGATGCCGGCGCCCAAGCCGCTGTCCACCCGGATCGCGCTGGTCACCGGCGGCGGCTCGGGCATCGGCGCGGCCACCGCCCGCCGCCTGGCCGCCGAGGGCGCCTGCGTGGTGGTCGCCGACCGCGACCTCGCCGCCGCCGAGAAGGTGGCCGCCGAGATCGGGGCCCACGCGCATCGTCCCGCCGACGCGGCCGTGGCCGTCCAGGCCGACGTCACCGACGAGGCCCAGGTCGTCGAGGCCGTACGGCAGGCCGTGCTGGCCTTCGGCGGGGTCGATCTGGTGGTCAACAACGCCGGGCTGTCGCTGTCGCGCTCGCTGCTGGAGACCACCGTGGACGACTGGGACCTCCAGCACGACGTGATGGCCCGCGGCTCGTTCCTCGTCTCCCGGGAGACGGCCCGCGTCATGATCGAGCAGGGCATGGGCGGCGACATCGTCTACATCGCGTCCAATAACTCCGTCTTCGCCGGGCGCGACAACGTGGCGTACGGCGCGGCCAAGGCCGACCAGGCCCACCAGGTGCGCCTGCTCGCGGCCGAGCTCGGCGAGCACGGCATCCGCGTCAACGGGATCAACCCCGACGGGGTGGTCCGCGGCTCCGCCATCTTCGCCTCCGGCTGGGGCACCAACCGGGCGGCCGTCTACGGCGTGCCGGAGGCCGAGCTCGGCGAGTTCTACGCCCGGCGCACTCTGCTCAAGCGCGAGGTGCTGCCCGAGCACGTCGCCGCCGCCGTCTTCGCCCTCACCGGCGGCGACCTGTCCCTCACCACCGGCCTGCACATCCCCGTCGACGCCGGAGAGGCCGCGGCATTCCTGCGCTGACGACGCCGCGCTCCCGCGTGATGAAGTAGCGGTCCGCGCGGTGAGCCGGCAGGTCACCGCGAACTCGCTGAGCGCCACCCTGTCGGTCACCGCCGCCCAGCCGACGGCCACGCGGACCCTGACCTGCACCAACGACTCCGCGACCGCGGTCACGCTCGACCTGGCAGCACGAGGGCGCAGATCAGGCGGACGGGCCGGGGCTCCGCCAGAACGGGTCCCTGCCGATGAAACCCACGAGCTTGGTCTGGACGTCCGCATCACCGGGCACCTCGACCCGGGCGCCGAACCGGCCGGAGGCGCGGATGACCCGCTCCATCTGCTCCATCCCGGCGAGCAGCTCGGCGCAGAAGCCGGCGTCGAGCCGGTCGTCCTGGCCGGTGGCCCGGGCGGCCCAGCCCGCGACGGGGGAGGGCGCGTCCCAGGCCCGGGTGCCGCGGACCCGTTCGGTGAGGTGCGCGGCCGTCCGCCGTCAGCCTCCGGGCGCGAAGGGGACGTGGACGCGGCCCTCGGTGTGCATGAGCTCGAACGTCCTGCGGATCGACGCGGCGTCGTTGAGGTGCGGGAACGGGACGTCCGGGGGGGCGGCGACCCCGAGGAAGGCGCACAGCGGTCCCCATCCCTCGCGTACGTCGAAGACCAGGAGCCGTTCGGCGGGAACGGCGGCCAGCACCTCGGCGACATGCCGGTGGTAGGCCGCGACGGCCCGCTCCTCGTCCGGGCTGTGACCGGGCTGCCGGTTTTCCCCGAACAACGACCCGCTGATCCGCTCGAAGAGCGGCCGGAGACTCGTGATCGCGGCGACCACCGGACGGATGGACTCGGGCGCCTCGTCCTCCCGCAGCGGCTCGCGCGGGCCCAGCGAGCCCAGCAGGCGGAAGCTGGCATACCAGCTCTGCGGGTCGCGGACCGTGAGGACGACCTTGGCCTCCGGATACGCCCGTGCCAGCTCCCGCCAGAAGAAGCTGGCGGGCCAGTCCACACAGGAGCGGAAGCCCTCGAAGACCCGGTCCCAGTCGGGTGCCGCCCCGTCCGCGCAGACGGGCAGCCATCGTGCGGCGAGCTCCGGGCGGAGCAGGACCTCGTAGAAGTGATAGCAGGGCCCGAACCCGAGCCGCTCCAGGGCCACCTTCACCGACGTCGTTCCGGTGCGCGGAAGTCCCGCGCCGATGACCTCCAGCATGTCCAGGCTCCTGTCGTCGCCTCCCCCGGCTGTAGACCATGCCCGCGCGCCGGGCGCCGCTCACGCGTCACGCTCACGCGCGGCCGCATGCCGCCCCGGCGATCTGACAACATTTCGGCGTCTTCATGAAACTTTCCAAAGCTCCTCGGCTCCCCGGCGGCAGGGGATGCCTCTGACGTCCTGCTCTTCGCCGCCGCAGAAGTCCAGGTGATCTGCGGGTTGAGTGCCCAGAAAGTTTTAGGCACGCTTCGGAAACATTCACATCGCCGATTCGGTGCGGGTGGGGCATCCACGGCCTGCGAGAAGTACGGGAGCCCGATCCCGGACGCCATGGCCACACCTCCCGGTCGGCGCTACCGGAGGAAGGACAGCGCACGTGAGACGACGCATCGTGGCCCTATTGGCCGCAGTGCTGATGCCCGTGGTCGCGGCGACCACGTTGCTGGTCACCCAACCAGCCGCCGCGGCCTCCCTGACTCGGGTGACCAACTTCGGCAACAACCCGAGCAACCTGAACATGTACATCTACGTGCCGGACCGGGTGGCGGCCCGGCCGGCGCTCCTGGTCGCCGTCCACTACTGCACGGGCACCGCGTCGGCGCTGTACAGCGGATACTTCCGCGACTACGTGAACGCGGCCGACCAGTACGGGTTCATCATCGTGTTCCCCGAGGCCACGCGCAGCGGGCAGTGCTTCGACGTGTACTCGCCCCAGGCGCTGCGGCGGGGCGGCGGCAGCGACCCGGTCGGCATCATCTCGATGGTCGACTACGCCAAGTCGCGCTACAACGTGGACCCCGGCCGCGTCTACGTCAGCGGCGTCTCCTCCGGCGCGATGATGACCAACGTGCTGGCGGCCGAGTATCCGGACGTCTTCACGGCGGGTTCGGCCTTCATGGGCGTCCCGGCGGGCTGCTTCGCCACGAACGACGGCTCCACCTGGAACAGCCAGTGCTCCAGCGGGCAGAGCATCAAGAGCGCCCAGCAGTGGGGTGACCTGGCCCGGTCGATGTACTCCGGCTACAGCGGCTCCTATCCTCGGATGCAGCTGTGGCACGGCACCAACGACACGACGCTGGCCTACCCGAACTTCGGCGAAGAGATCAAGCAGTGGACCAACCTCCACGGTGTCAGCCAGACGCCCGTGTCCACCGACAGCCCCTCGTCGGGCTGGACCCGCACCCGGTATGGCAACAACGGCACCCAGCCTCCGGTCGAGGGCATCAGCGTCTCCGGTCAGGGTCACTCGCTGCCCCTCAACGGCATGATCAGCTACGCGATCAACTTCCTCGGTCTCAACAGCACCACGCCGAGCTCCCCGTCGCCGTCGCCGTCGCCGTCTCCGTCGCCCACGCCGCCGAACAGCCCGTCGCCGAGCCCGTCGGCCACCCCTGGCGGGTCGCCGGCCACCACGCTGGGCGCCGCCGCGGCCCGCAC
>NZ_JAATEK010000074.1:0-14138 GCF_012034195.1 Microbispora sp. CL1-1 | reverse complement strand
CTAAGGCTTGCGCGGACCAAGAATTCGCCCTGCCCCCGCCCATCGCCCTTGGCATGGGTGGCGGTTTCGCGGACCGGTCCGGGGTGGAGCGTCTCGGTGGCGAGTCGCGTTGCGGGCGGGCCTCGGCGGCGCGGAGTTCCCGGGCGGGCGCGATCGTGGCCGAAGGCGGGCCGGCGGTGGCCGTCGCGGTTCGCTGGTATCTCGGGACTCCCGTCGAATACGTCATTGACCAGCACGTACGGCCAGGCGAGCCGATTCCCGAGCGCGCCAAGAGCTAGCCAGGTCTCCGACAAGGCGTCAAGGCGGCGTGCTATCGAGATCACGGTGTGCGATTGAACCTTGACATTGAGTGGTCGATACTCGTGCGGGTGGATCGAAGCAGGTGGGGCAGGACCGCCACGGTGATCGCCGCGAGCGTGCTCCTGGGCTTTCCTTCGTCGTCCGGCGCGGCCTCCGCCGGTCCCGGGGGTGATCGGCCGATCGACTGCGGCGCCTGGCCGCCGCCGGACCCTCTGACGGTGCGGAACGTCAAGCGCGTGTACTCGGCGACGAGCGAGAAATGGGCGGGCGAGGCGCACGTCACGCTCTGGCGCGGGGACGCGGGCCCAGATGGGGAGTGGCACTACTGGGCCACCCTCACCGGCCGTACGCGACCGGGGGACGCGGTCTGGCTGGACGTCTGGCCGCCGGGTGGCGGTCCGTGGCATCGGTGCGGGCCATTCCCGGTGGGCCGCGACGGCCAGACGGTCTCCTCCCCGATGGCCGTCTGGCGTGACTTCACCCTCGTCAAGGCGTGCGGGCGGCACGGCGACGTCAGCGCGTGCGGACGGGACAAGGGCGCGATGGTGGACTGACCCCGGTGCCGGCGGGGAAGGGCCGGCACCGGAGTCAGGTGTCAGGTGTCAGGGGTCAGGGATCATTGCGTCAGCTCGTCGCGCAGGGCGAGCCGTTGAGGGTGAACTGCGTGGGCGCGGGGTTGGCGTTGTCCCAGCGGCCGAGGAAGCCGAAGGACACGCTGCCGCCGTTCGCCGCGATCGTGGGGTTGTAGCTGGCGTTGGTCACCGTCACCTTCGACCCGCTCTGGGTGTAGGTGCCGTCCCACAACTGGGTCACGGCCTGCCCGTTGCCGTACGTCCAGGTGAGCTTCCAGCCCTGCACGGGCGTGGTTCCCCGGTTGACGATCCGTACGGCGGCCTGGAAGCCGCCGGGCCACTGGTTGGAGACCGTGTACGTCACCGTGCAGGTGGCGGCCGGCGTCGGCGAGGAACTGGGGGACGGGCTGGGGCTCGGCGAGGGCGACGGGCTGGGGGAGGGGCTGGGGGAGGGGCTGGGCGACGGGCTCGGCGAGGGAGAGGGCGAGGGCGACGGGCTCGGCGACGGGGAGGGTGACGGCGAGGCCGAGGGGGACGGAGAGGGGGACGGCGAGGGCGACGGGCCGGAGCCGGTGGGGATCACGATGGTGCTGATCGAGTTGGCCGGGAACGTGCCGGTGAAGCCGCCGGCCCCGACCTGAACGTCGGCGTCGCGCTTGATGGCCGACGTGTCGGCCGCGCTGTAGCGGTAGACCTGCGCGGTCGCGCCGCCGTCGCGTCCCGTGACGCCGACCTGGCTGGTCAGGTCGTCGCCGGTCTTGTTCACCACGACGAGCGTGAGCGCGTCGTCGGAGGCCCGCTCGGCGGCGTACACCGCGAGCTTGCCCTGGTCGGCGCTGGTCGCGCGGACGGCCGTCTCGCCGAACCTGCCGCCCTTGCCGTCGTAGTTCAGGTACATCCGGAAGGCGTACGCGCCGGGCTGGGAGGCAGTGGGCGGTCCCCAGAGGGTGGCGAGGTCGAGGCCCTCACGGCCGAAGATGCCGAGGATGTCGGCCTGCGCGAGGGCGCCGTTGATGTGGTCGAGTGCGCCCCAGTTGTACTCGGTGATGGCGGTCTTGGTGCCGGGATACTCGGCGGCCACCAGTTCCTTCATCCGCGGGATGAGCCGCACCTGCGTGTTGATCCAGCTCTCGTCCGTGTACGTCGGGTCCCACAACGCCCGGGTGGAGCGCAGCCGCAGGGCGTCGGTGGTGGGGTTGCCGCCGGCGCCGAAGGCGATGCCGGACGCCTGGGGGTAGAAGTGCTCGTCGAAGTAGTCGAGGACGCGCAGGCCGTGCTCGTCCTCGTAGTTCTTCATCTGCCGCAGATACCACGTGGTGAAGGGGAGGCCGCCGCGGACCTCCTTGTCCGGGGGGTTCGACCAGCAGTTGGTCCGGCCGCAGGTCTCCTGGTCGAGGCCGGAGTAGTCCCAGGAGGACCAGCCCCAGCCGACCGGGCCGAGCGTCTTCGCGCCGGGGTCGGCGGCCTTCACGGCGGCGCCGATGAGGTAGGCCTTGTCGCGCAGCTCGATGGAGCTCGCACCCTCCGGGTGGACGTCCCGGTGGGTGCTGTGCCAGATGTCGGGCTCGTTGTCGAGGTTGTAGAACTTAACACCGCCGCCCGAGGCGGTGCCGTACCTGCCGGTGAGGTGGCCGATCCAGTCCTGCACGTACTCCGCGCCGGCCTCGACGCTCGTGTCGTGGGGGTCGTTGCCGGTGATCTTCGTGCCGTCGGGCTTCACGCCGTTGCCGCAGTCGGGGCGCCACTGGTCGGTCTGTTGCTGCGCGCCGTACTTGGCGACGGAGAACCCGCAGGAGCCGTCGCGGCCCTTGGGGACCCAGCCGATCAGCGGGACCGTGAGGATGGTGTCGGTGCCGGTGCGCCGGTCCTGCTCGACGAACTGGTCGGCGGTGGAGCCGTCCGGCAGTTTCGACGGGTCGGAGCTGTCCTCGGCGATGTTCTCGAAGAACCAGTCGGAGGCGCGGTTGCTGGTGTCGTACAGGTAGTTGTAACGGGTCGTCGCGTTGCCGCCCCACCGGCGCACCGGGAGGCGCAGTTCCTTGGCCAGCGCCTCGTCGGCGAAGTTCATGCCGTAGATGTACGGGCTGATGGGGTGCCGCCCGGTGGCGGTGTTCACCGACAGCGCCGGTCCGTCGGCCGCCGCGAGGGCGGGCATGTGCCCGGCCGCGCCGATCGACAGGGCGAGCGCCGCGGCGAGGACGATCGGGAGCGTTCGCGTTCGCACGGGTCTCCTCTCGGGTCCCTGGGGGTTCGTGGAAGTCCTGAGGCCGCCGGGTGCGAGGGAGCACCGGTCGAGCGGCCAGGGCCACGCTGGCCAAGACCTGGGGCGGGGAACAAGAACGCCGTTCCCCGGAGCACCGTGGGCACGCGCTGAGCAGCGGCACCCTCGCACCCGCGGATGGAAGTTTCACGAGGACGCGGGTTCCACGGGCCGAGAACGAGCGGTGCTCGGCCCGTCCGCGCCGTCATGCGGTGCCGCCTCTGGCACGAGGCCGCCGCCTCTGGTACGAGGCGGCGCACGACCGGGTCCGCTGCCGTCTCGGCCGGTGGATATGACCTTGACTCCGTCGCGGGGCGCACGCATGCTGCTCTGGCCGTACGAAAATCGTTTTGCGGACCGACCATAACTGGGGGGACACATGGCGGAGCCACCGCGCCGGGTCCTGGTGACGGGCGCCGCCGGACGGGTGGGCCGGGCGACGCTCGGCCTGCTCGCGCGGGAAGGCGTGCCGACCAGTGCACTGGACCTGCGCGATCCCGGCGACCTGAGGGCGGATCGCGTGGTCACCGGGCGCGCGGACGACCCGGAGGCGGTGCGCGAGGCGCTCGACGGCGTCGACGCCGTGATCCACCTCGCGGCGATCCCCGCGCCCACCCTCGGCACTCCCAAGGAGGTGTTCCTGGGCAACGTGGGGGCGACGTTCGTCGTGCTGGAGGAGGCGGGCGCGGCCGGTGTCCGCAGGGCCGTCGTCGCGAGCAGCTTCAGCGCGCTCGGCCTGCCGTGGGCGGCGCGGCCGCTCCACCCGGCGTACGTGCCCGTGGACGAGGCCCTGCCGCCGCAGGTGGAGGATCCGTACGGGCTGTCGAAACAGGTGGACGAGACGACGGCCGCGATGATGGCTCGCCGCCACGGCATGACGGTCGTGGCGCTGCGCTACCCGTTGCTCGGCGGCCCCGGGGACAGGCTGGACGAGAGGGCGGCCGGATACGCCGAGGACCCGGGGCGCGGCGCGAGCGAGCTGTGGACCTACCTGGACACCCGCGACGCGGCACGGGCCGCCTGGCTGTCGCTGGTCCGGCCGATCGAGGGCTTCACGGTGGTCTTCGTGACCGCACCCGTGACGCTCGCCCCGCAGCCGACGGAGGACCTGCTCGCCCGCTTCCACCCGGGCGTGGAACGGCGCGCCCCGCTGCCCGGTAGGACCGCGCCGGTGGACCTGACGGCGGCCGAGACCCTGCTCGGCTTCACCGCCGATCATCTGTACGAGCCCGTCGCAGCCGAGGAGGCATCGTGATCCACCCCATCGACGGCATGGCGGTCATGCCGGAGACGCAGGCCCCCTGGCCGGCCCGCGACAACCTGCGGATCACCGCGGTCCGGTCGATCGTGACGGCCCCCGAAGAGGTGCCGCTGGTCGTCGTCCGCGTCGACACCAGCGAACCCGGCCTGTACGGCCTGGGCTGCGCCACCTTCACCCAGCGCTTCCACGCCGTGGCGGCGGCGGTGGACCAGCACGTCGGGCCGATGCTGATCGGCAGGCACCCCGCCGACATCGAGGACATCACCCGGATGATCCACCTGTCCTCCTACTGGCGCGGCGGGCCGGTGCTCAACAGCGCGCTGTCGGGCGTGGACCAGGCGCTGTGGGACATCGCCGGCAAGCGGGCCGGCATGCCGGTCTACGAGCTGCTCGGCGGCAGGGTGCGCGCGGCGGCCGACACCTACCTGCACGCGGGCGGCGCCACCGTGGAGGAGACGATCGAGAACGCCGCCGCGATCCTCGCGGACGGTTACCGCAACGTCCGGCTGCAGACGGGAGCGCCCGGGCTCGGGAACTACGGCGCGCCCGGATCTCCCGGTGGCTACCCCGCCTCGCCGTACCCGGACGGCTGGGACGTGCAGCGCTACCTGCGGGAGACCCCCAAGCTGTTCGAACGGGCCCGGGCCGAGCTGGGGGAGGAGCCCGGCCTGATGCACGACGTGCACTCCCGGCTCACCGTCAAGCAGGCCGTTGCGCTGGCGCGGGCGCTGGAGCCGTACCGCCTGTTCTTCCTGGAGGACCCGATCCCGCCGGAGCTGTACGACCGGCTGCCCGAGGTGCGCGAGGCCGCGCCGATGCCGATCGCGGCGGGGGAGCAGGTCGCGTCGGTCGCGGACGCGGCCCGCCTGGTCAGGGACGGCGGGGTCGACCTGCTGCGCCTGCACGTCTCCGCGGTCGGCGGCCTCACCCCGGCGCGCAAGCTGGTGGCGCTGTGCGAGCTGACCGGCGTTGGCACGGCCTGGCACGCGCCCGCGGACGTGTCGCCGATCGGCGCCGCCGCCAACGTGGCCCTCGACGTCACCTCCCCGGCGTTCCAGATCCAGGAGGGGCACGTCTACCCCGAGGCGGTGCACGAGGTCTTCCCCGGGACCATCAACCCGGTGAACGGCTACCTCTACCCCAACGACCGGCCCGGATGGGGCATCGACATCGACGAGGCCGCGGCCGACCGGCATCCCCCCGTCACCCACCTGCACGAGCGCTGGGCGGCGCGGGTGCGGCGGCCGGACGGCGGCATCGAGGCCCCGTGACCTCCGCGTGCGCCTCGGCGGCCTGTACGCGCTGGAGCGGCTCGCCCAGGCCGACCGAGGTGGGCGCGGTGAGGGTGGCCGCGGCCTCGTTCCGGATGGTGTACGCCTTGCCGGCCCTGGCGTTCCACGTCAGCGTGTCGCCGTCGCGGTGCGGGCCGACCTCGTGGCCCTGCTCGTCGTAGACGCGGTAGCGGTCGGCGATGAAGCCGGACTTCACCATGATCGGCCCGGTCTTCCCGGGGTGCACGATGATCGTGTCGGCGGCGCCGTCCTTCCAGGTCGCGTCCACGGTCACGTCGCCGCGGGCGCGCAGGCCGGAGAACGAGCCGCTCTTCCACGCCGACGGGAGCGCCGGCAGCACGTGCACGTAGTCGTGCTGGCTCTGCACCAGCATCTCCGCGACCCCGGAGGTGGCGCCGAAGTTGCCGTCGATCTGGAACGGCGGGTGGGTGTCCCAGAGGTTGTCGAGCGTGGAGGTCTTGATCTGCTCGCTGAGCATCTTCAGCGCGTGGTCGCCGTCGAGCAGCCGCGCCCAGAAGTTGATCTTCCAGGCCTTGCTCCAGCCGGTGCCGCCGTCGCCGCGGGCCGTGAGCGAGACCTTCGCGGCCTCCGCCTCGGGCGTCCCCGCCGTGATCTGGTTGCCGGGATGCAGCGCGTAGAGGTGCGAGACGTGCCGGTGGTCGTCCGTCTTGGAATCCCAGTCGCTCTTCCACTCCTGGAGCTGACCCCAGGAGCCGACGCGGATGCCGGGGTCGAGTCTGGCGAGCGTCGCCGTCACCTCCGCCTGGAAGCCCTCGTCCACACCGAGCTTCTTCGCGGCGGCGAGCGCGTTGGTGAGGACCCCGCGCACGATCTGCTGGGACATCGACGCGCCCGCGGAGAAGTCGCCGTGCTCGGGGGAGTAGCCGGGCGACACGACCAGCGTGCCGTCGCGCGGATCGGTGTGCAGGAAGTCGAGCCAGAACTCGGCGGCGCCCTTGATCACCGGATAGGCGGTGTCGCGCAGGTAGGTCACGTCACTGGTGAACCGATACCGGTCGTAGAGCTGCTGGGTGGTCCAGGCCGCGGCCTCGGGGAACCAGAACGACGTGGCCCAGTCGTGCAGGCCGGTGAAGCCGAACGGGTTGGTCTC
Source organism: Microbispora sp. CL1-1 (assembly GCF_012034195.1). Classification (NCBI taxonomy): domain Bacteria; kingdom Bacillati; phylum Actinomycetota; class Actinomycetes; order Streptosporangiales; family Streptosporangiaceae; genus Microbispora; species Microbispora sp. CL1-1. The sequence continues at coordinate 7,342 of NZ_JAATEK010000074.1, read as the reverse complement.
GTTGCCGACCACCCAGCCCCGGGCGCCGTAGATCTCCTGGGCGGTCTTCGTGCCGGGCGCGACCATCGCCGCGATGTACCTGGCGTACGGACCGGTGGTCTCGTCGAGGTTCGTCTGCTCGGCGAGCCAGTAGTTCATCTGCAGGTTGATGTTGACGTGGTAGTCGGCCGACCATGGCGGGCTGGTCGAGTTGTTCCACACGCCCTGCAGGTTGGCGGGCAGCAGGTCGTTCTCCCGCGAGGAGGAGATCAGCAGGTAGCGGCCGTAGGCGAACATCAGCGCCTCGAGCGCCCGGTCGTCGGCCGAGTCGCCGCCCGTGTACGCGCGGCGCAACCGGTCGGTCGGGACGGCCGGGGTGCTCTGGCCGATGTCCAGTTTCACCCGGTCGAACAGGTTGCGGTAGTCGGCCAGGTGCGCCTGCTTGAGCTGGTCGTAGCTCTTGCCGGCCGCGGCGTCCACGGCCGCGGTCACCTTCGCGTGCGGGTCCGGGCCGCGATAGGCGGGATAGTCGCCGGCGTAGTCGGTGCCGGCCGACAGCACGAACATCGCGCTGTCGGCGCCCGTGACGGTGACCCTGTCTCCGTCGTCGGTGCGGGTGCCGCCCTGGTTGAGCACCTGCACCTGCGCCTCGAACCTCATCTTGTTGTCCGGCAGCGCGCCGCGGATGATGAGCCTGCCGTTCGCGGCGGTGACGGTCTTGTCGGCGTGCGGCGAGGTGTGGCGCAGGGTGAAGGAGACCTTGCCGCCCCGGTCGGCGGAGAGCCGGCCGACGATCACGTTGCCGGGATGGCCGGCGAAGTATTCACGCGAGTACGTGACGCCGTCGGCGGCGTAGGTCACCCGGGCCACCGCGTCACGCAGGCTGAGCTCACGCCGGTAGGAGGCGGGGTTCTGCGGCGTGCCGGCGAAGTCGAGATAGAGGTCGCCGAAGGTCTGGTAGGCGCCGAAGCCCGTCTTGGGCTGGCCGAGCTTGGCGGCCACGGCCTCCGGCGTCATCCTGCCGTCGCGGTCGATCTGGCGCTGGACCTCGACGATGGCGTCCGGCCGCGGGGTCTTCCAGTTGCCGAAGTCGTAGCCCGGGGAGCCGGGGCCGCCCGTCCACAGCGTCTTCTCGTTGAACTGGAGCTGCTCGGTGGCCACGCCGCCGAAGATCTTCGCGCCCAGCGGGCCGTTGCCGATCGGCAACGCCTGGGTCTCCCAGTCGGTGGCGGGCCGGTCGTACCAGAGGGTCAGGTTGTCGGGAGCGCCCTGCGGGGCGGGTTCCGCGGTCGCCTGCGCGGGCGGGGCGAGGACGGCCGCGAGGTCGGTGGGGAGTCGTAACGGGGGGTGAGTCACACATTCCTCCGATCACACGGCGACCTCGGAACAAGGACATAGCACTGAAACTCTTGCGTAACACGCCACCGATCCGATGTATCTGCTGGCTATTTGGGATCTTGGCAGCGAACTAGCCTGCACTTTCCGACAATCCAGGACATCGGCCGGATAATAGATCGGATGTATCCGTGATGATGCTATCGACTTCACCCGTACGGCAGGGCCATCGTCCGAGGACGACACATCGGGTGTATCACCTCGGCCCGGAGAGGCCGCGCGTGAGGCCGCGCGTGAGGCCGCGCGCTTTCAGAGCGTGCGGCGGAGCCACTCCTCGACGCCCGCGACGTGGACCGTGGCCCACGCCCTGGCGACCTCCGGCCTGCGGGCCGCGATCGCCTCACAGATCATCACGTGCTGCTCGCGGGTGTCGTCGAGCGCGCCCTCCTGGGTGAGGCCGCGCCACACCCGGGCCCGCGTCGTCGGCCCGGAGAGGCTGTCGATCAGCGAGCACAGCACCGGGTTGCCCGACCCCGCCGCGATGTGCTGGTGGAACCGCAGGTCGTTGGCGACCAGCTCCTCCACGCTGGGCTCGGCGGGCAGCGCGTCGAGGATGGCGCGCAGCTCCTTGATGTCCTCGTCGGACATGTTCATCGCGGCCATCGCGGTGGCGGCGGGCTCCAGCACCCGCCGCACCTCCAGGAACTGCAGCACGGTGTCGTCGCGGTGGAAGTCCACGACGAACGACATCGCCTCCAGGAGCAGGTGGGGCTGCAGGCTGGTGACGTACGTGCCGTCGCCCTGCCGTACGTCGAGCACGTTGATCAGGGCGAGGGCGCGGACGGCCTCCCGCAGGGAGTTGCGGGACAGGCCGAGCCGTTCGGCCAGATCGGCCTCCTTCGGCAGCCGATCGCCCGGAGCGAGCTCGCCCGACGTGATCATCTGCTTGATCTTGTCGATCGCCGCGTCCGTGACCGCCACGGAAGCCTCCTCCACTGTTTCCTCGCGAACGAGGCCGCATACATCGGATGTCTAACAGTGTAAAGGAGTAAAGGTCCGGAGGAGCGCGCCCGATGGGGCGCCCTCGCGGCGAGGGCGCCCCCGGAACATGTGGTCAGACGCGGGTCCAGCGCTGGTTGGACTGGCCGTTGCAGGACCAGATGATGATCTTTGTGCCGTTGGCGGTGCCGGCGTTGTAGGCGTCCAGGCACTTGTTCGCGCCGACCGCGGTGATGCTGCCGTCGGCGTTGAGCCGCCACTTCTGGTTGCTCTGCCCGTTGCAGTCCCAGATGATCACATTGGTGCCGTCGGCGGTGCCGGCGTTGTACACGTCCAGGCACTTGTTGCCGTAGACCCGCAGCTCACCCGAGGCGGTCGGCGTCCACCGCTGGTTGGACTGCCCGTTGCAGTCCCAGAGCTGCACCTGGGCGCCGTTGGCCTGGGAAACCCCGGCGACGTCGAGGCAGCGGCCCGACCCCACGCCCTTGATCGCGCTCGTCCCGGTGGGAGTGGGCGTGGGAGACGGCGTGACCAGGCCTCCTCCGCTCACGACGTACATCGCGGCTCCGTGCGCGGGCACCGACGCGCTGATCGTCCCGGACGAGGAGCCGGTCGTGTGCGCCCACAGGTCGCGTACGGAGTAGGAGGCGGCGGCGCCGAGGCCGAGGGCGGAGACGGTGGTGGACACGGTCGCCGTGCCGCTTCCCCGGTTGAGCAGCACGACGGCGACCGAGCCGTTCGCCATCGGCTTGCGCCACACCTCCAGGTTGCCGTTGTCACTGATCTTGTGGCCCTGCCGGCCGCCCCAGTCCTGGTTGACGGCGATGACCTCGGTGTTGGTGAGGATCGAGCGGGTCTCGGCGCTCATCGAGCGGATGTCGTTGCCAGCGATGAGCGGCGCGTTCAGCAGGGACCAGAGGCTGAAGTGCGCCCGAGCCTCGGTCGCCGTCAGCGAGCCGTTGCCGACCTCCAGCATGTCGGGGTCGTTCCAGCCGCCCGGCCCCGAGTAGGCCTCCAGCCCGACCTGCTGGTCCAGGATGCCCATGACGGAGTTCCAGTTCGCCTGGATGTCGCCCGTGGTGCGCCAGGAGTTGCCGGTCTGCATGCCCCAGGTCCAGACGCTCTCCTGGCCCCAGTTGCACAGGCTGAACAGGATCGGACGGCCGGTGGCGGCGAGCGCGTCACGCATCGCCGTGTAGCGCTGCTGCCCGTTCTTGCCCTGGTGGTCGCCGCAGTTGTCGTACTTCAGGTAGTCGATGCCCCAGGAGGCCCACAGGGCGGCGTCCCGCTGCTCGTAGCCCAGGCTGGCCGGATAGCCCGCGCAGGTCGTGGTGCCCGCCGACGAGTAGATGCCGAGCTTCAGCCCCTTGGAGTGGACGTAGTCGGCCAGGGCCTTGATCCCGTTGGGGAACTTCTGCGGGTCGGCCACCAGGTCGCCGTTGGCGTTGCGGCTCTTGGTCGACCAGCAGTCGTCGATGTTGACGTACGTGTAGCCCGCCGCCGCCATGCCGCTGGAGACCATGGCGTCCGCGGTCTGCCGCACGAGGTTCTCGTTGACGTTGCAGCCGAAACTGTTCCAGTCGTTCCACCCCATCTGGGGCGTACGGGCGAGCCCGTTGTCCAACGCGGCGGCCGGCGACGTCATGCCGCCGGTCGCGACCAGGGACCCGGCGGCCAGCACCGCCGCCAGCGCCCATCCAACGATCCTGCGCATCTGACTCCTTGTCCGTGGCCGGCCCGTCGCCCTCGGCTCGGGCCGATCGCTGTTATCGATAACATCGCGCTCCGGGCCGGTCCTCCTGCCGGTTGCCGATGGGTGTGCGGCGGAGCAAATACGACCTCGCCGGTTCCGTCAAGGGGCTGCGGCGCGTGCGGTTCGCCTGACGCCGCGCCGCCTGCCCTTACCGGGCGCGGTCACCGGGCCGCGACGCGCGCGCCGGTGAAAGTTTCAGCCGAATCCACCATGACAGCGCATTTTTCGGAACGTTGCCGCAGCGGATTTCGCATCGGCGCAGGCAGGAGAGTCATCGTGTCGAGTGATCAGGCGAAAGTTTCCGACACGGTCTTGACAGTTTTCGGGGCGGTTTCCCAGACTGAGCCCGGGTGGTCTCCTGTCGGAGCGGGGGTGGGCGGCGGTCTCGCCGCCCACCGTTCGCTCCTGCGGCAGGGAGAGCGCCCCTCGGTTCCGCGGATGTCCCGCGCCTCGTTCCACGTCATCCCACGAGGGATGGCGAACGCGCGATTTTGGTAGCGCTAACACTGCGCAGACGTTCAGGAGGACACGTGCCGCCCTCATCCTTCAGCAGGCGCAGGCTGTTCCACGCCGCAGGCGCGGCCGTCGTGGCCTCCGCCGTCGGAGAGGTCGCCGGCTCGCGGGCCGCCCAAGCCTCGGTCGCGCCGGCCCGGGCCGACATCGGCGTGTCGGCGTACGCCTTCGAGCTGGGCCAGGTGCGGCTGACCGGGGGCCGCTGGCTGGACAACCAGAACCGCACGCTGTCATACCTGCGGTTCGTCGACGTCGATCGGCTGCTCTACAACTTCCGGGCCAACCACCGCCTGTCCACCGGCGGCGCCGCCACGAACGGCGGATGGGACGCCCCGAACTTCCCGTTCCGCACCCACATTCAGGGACACTTCCTCACCGCGTGGGCGCAGGCGTGGGCGGTGCTCGGCGACACGACCTGCCGGGACAAGGCGACCTACATGGTGGCCGAGCTGGCCAAGTGCCAGGCCAACAACGGCGCCGCCGGCTTCAACGCCGGATATCTGTCCGGCTTCCCCGAGTCCGACTTCACCGCGCTCGAGGCCCGCACGCTGAGCAACGGCAACGTGCCGTACTACTGCGTCCACAAGACCATGGCCGGCCTGCTCGACGTGTGGCGTCACATCGGCAGCACCCAGGCGCGCGACGTGCTCCTGGCGCTGGCCGGATGGGTGGACCAGCGGACCGGCAGGCTGAACGGCAGCCAGATGCAGGCCATGCTCGGCACCGAGTTCGGCGGCATGAACGCGGTGCTCACCGACCTCTACCAGCAGACCGGCGACGCCCGCTGGCTGACCGTGGCGCAGCGGTTCGACCACGCGGCCGTCTTCAACCCTCTCGCGGCCGGCCAGGACCAGCTCAACGGCCTGCACGCCAACACCCAGGTGCCCAAGTGGATCGGCGCGGCCCGCGAATACAAGGCGACCGGCGCCACCCGCTATCAGGACATCGCCACCAACGCCTGGAACATCACCGTCGGCGCGCACACGTACGCGATCGGCGGCAACAGCCAGGCGGAGCACTTCCGGGCCCCGAACGCCATCGCCGGGTATCTCACCGACGACACCTGCGAGCACTGCAACAGCTACAACATGCTCAAGCTGACCCGCGAGCTGTGGCTGCTCGACCCGGACCGCGCGGCGTACTTCGACTTCTACGAGCAGGCGCTGTTCAACCACATCATCGGCGCGCAGAACCCGTCCGACGGCCACGGGCACGTCACCTACTTCACGCCGCTCAAGCCGGGCGGCCGCCGAGGCGTCGGCCCGGCGTGGGGCGGCGGCACCTACAGCACCGACTACAACTCCTTCTGGTGCTGCCAGGGCACGGGGGTGGAGGTCAACACGGCGCTGATGGACTCCGTGTACTTCCACAACGGCACCACCCTGATCGTGAACCTGTTCACGCCGTCGGTCCTGAACTGGACCCAGCGGGGGATCACGGTCACCCAGACGACGTCCTATCCGGCGAGCGACACCGTCACGCTGCGGGTCGACGGCACCGCCGGCGGGTCATGGTCGATGCGCGTGCGCATCCCCGGCTGGGCCAGCGGTGCGACGATCAGCGTCAACGGCGAGCAGCAGAACGTCGACACCACTCCCGGCTCCTACGCGACCCTCACCCGCGTCTGGGCCTCCGGCGACACCGTCACGGTCCGCCTGCCGATGCGCGTGGTCATGAAGGCCGCCAACGACAACCCCAACGTCGCGGCGATCACGTACGGCCCGGTCGTCCTGGCGGGGAACTACGGCAACACGGCGCTGTCGGCGCTGCCCGCCCTCGACACCTCCTCGATCACCCGCACCGGCACCTCGGCGTTGACGTTCACGGCCACCGCCAACGGGTCGCCGGTCACCCTCGGCCCGTTCCACGACGCCCACGGGCACAACTACACCGTCTACTGGAACACCGGTGGCGGTGGCGGCGGAGGCGGGAGCGCGAGCTTCCGGCTGGTCAACGCGGCCAGCGGGCTCGTCCTCGGCATCCAGAACATGTCCACCGCCGACGGCGGTCTCGCCCTCCAGTGGACCGACAACGGCACCGCCGACCACGACTGGGAGATGGTCGTCGACGGCACCGCCGTACGGCTGCGCAACGTCAACAGCGGCAAGGTGCTGGGGGTGGAGAACATGTCCACCGGCGACAACGCCCGCGTGCTGCAGTGGAGCGACAACGGCACCGCCGACCACCGCTGGACGATCATCGACGTGGGCGACGGTTCGCACAAGATCCGCAACGTCAACAGCGGCAAACTGCTGGCCATTCAGGGCGGCTCGACCGCCAACGGGACCCAGGCGGTGCAGGACTCCGACAACGGCAGCGCGGACAACCAGTGGCGGTTCGTGCCGAACGGCGCCCGGCGCATCCAGAACCTGGCCAGCGGGCTGGTGCTGGGCGTGCAGAACATGTCCACCGCCAACGGCGGCCTGGTGATCCAGTGGGGCGACAGCGGCACCGCCGACCATCTGTGGACCGCTGTGGTCGATTCCGGCGGCTACCTGCGCCTGCGCAACTCCAACAGCGGCAAGGTGCTCGGCGTGGAGAACATGTCCACCGCAGCGGGCGCGCGGGCGCTCCAGTGGGACGACAACGGCACCGCCGACCACCGGTGGCGGCTGCGGTACGGATCCAACGGATACTTCCGCATCCAGTGCGCCAACGGCGGCCGGGTCCTCGGCGTCAGCGGCGGCTCCACCGCGCAGGGCGCCCAGATCGTGCTCGCCGACGACAACGGCGCAGGCGACCACCTGTGGCGGTTCGTCTAGT
>NZ_JAATEK010000073.1:0-16460 GCF_012034195.1 Microbispora sp. CL1-1 | reverse complement strand
GGCTGCCTCTTCGGCGAGCAGGACCCGCACCACTTCGGCGGGGTCCCAGCGTTGCGCCTTGGCGGTGGGCACGACCTCGGGCAAAGCCCGGCGGATGTGGGGAAGCTTGAGACGGCGGGTCAGCTCGATCGCCTCGGCCAGCGGGTCACCGGCGGAGGCGGGAACGGTGCGCAACGGGGTGGCCATCAGATGAGGTCCTCCTCCTGGTCGGCGGGCGCGGGCAGGGCGGGCTCGGCATGGGCGGCAACGGCGGTGCCGAAAGCGGCCCAGGCGGAGGTGCCCGGCTGCAGGCTGTGGTCCTCACCCGGCCGGGTGGGCTCAGCACCGGCCCGGCGGGCCTGGTAGTCCAGGATCGACAACAAGTCGGCTTCGGCGAAGCGGCCGCTGACGGCTGCGGTGCCCAGGGCGCGGTCGACCGCACTGGGCGAATACAGCTTGGCCAACGCGACAGCCGCGGCCATCTTGGCCCGGATCCGGCGGGTGCCCGCCGCGGCGGCCTCACTCAGCCAGGAGGCGGCCCCGGGGCCGAGCATCAAGAACGCCGCCTCCTCGGGATTGGTGGCCTTGGGGATGCGGTCGGCATCCTTGTCCGGGCGGGGTGGGTAGTGCGCAGGGTCGATCACCGGCGTCCCGGCGTCGCCACGCCGGTGCCGGGCCACCTCACCGGCGGTGCCGTCGTCGGCGACGGCGGTGACGATGAGCTCATCGCCGTGGAAGCGGGCCCAGACCCGCGTGTCGACCAACCGATGCGGCACTGAATAGCGCACGCCCTCCACCGAGATGGTGCAGTCCCAGTTCACCCGCCGGGTCGTGCCGAACGCCGCGGTGAACGCCGAGGCCGGCAGCGGGTGCAGCCGGGCGCGTTCCTCGGCCAGCATCTGCTCGGGCACCCGCCGGCTCAGGCGGTGCACCCGCGTGTTGACCTGCTGGCAAAACTCCCGGCAGGCCGTCTCCAACTGCGCGAACGTCCGATACTCGCCCAGCAGATTGACCTCGGTGGGCACCAGGTCGGCCTTGGCGATACGCACCGTCGCCTCGCTGCCGCCCTTGGACTCGGGATCGGCCGGCACACAGGTGCGGATCGTCATCCCGTAATGCTTGGCCACCTCGACGATCTCGGCGTTGCGGACCGCGATCCCGGCCACGTGCTCGGCTGTGACGGTCTTTTCGTTGTCAGTCAGCGCATAGGCCGGCACCCCGCCGATCCGGCGCAGCGTCGTATCCAGGCACGCGACGATCGTCGGCAGCGTCTTGTCCCAGACCGGGATCACCACCCGGAATCGCGACCAGGCCAGCCACGCGCACCACAACGTGGTCGGCCGCCCGCCGATCAGCGGGCCGGTGCCCCAGTCCCACTGCAGCCACAGCCCCGGCTCGACCACCCACGGCCGGTAGATGCGATGGCGGCCCAGCCGATACTGCGCTTTGGCCTCGGCCACGGTCCGCCGGGTGGTGCGCTCACCGCCGGTGAACCCCATCGCGACGATCCGCTTGTGCACTACATCCGCGCGGATCTTCCCCCGCGAGCGGACCACCAGCTCCTCGATCTTCGGCAGGTAGGCATCGATCGCCCGTTCCCGGTGCTTGCGCTGCTCGGGGGCCTGCCCCGCCGCCCGCATCTTCACATAACGAGCCACCGTGTGGTGGTCACACCCGGCCAGATCGGCCGCAGCCCGGTAACTGCCGGTGAGGTCATACGCCTCGAGAATCTCCATGATCTCCCTGCTGCTCTTCACCCGCTCGACTGTCGCCGACCGGGACAAGTACGGAAGGAGCGGGGAGATATCTGGCCGTCCACGGGGAACCCCGCGGCCATCAGCGGGGCGGTATCTGGCCGCCTACGGGGAGCTTTCCATGGCCGCCGTCACAAGCTGGGCAACAGCGACGTTCCGCATCCTCTGATCTGCCATGCGATCGACACCATGGCGGTGGCGGAGCTGCTGTTTGACAAGCTCTTGAGCGCTCGGCTCCGCTCGAGGTTCGCCTCAGTGTTCGCGCCGATCGGTGAGGCGCGTATGTGGGTGGCGTTCTTCTGTGGGCTTCATGACCTTGGAAAGTTGTCGCCGGCCTTCCAGGCGCTGAGAGCCGATGTGGCGGTGCGGTTGATGGGGGAGCCCGCGGCTGGTGCCATCCGGCGGATGCCGGATTACAAGCGTGTTGGACGTATTGATACTCCGCATGGAGTCCTGACGGCGGTGCGGGTCGAACCGATGCTCAGGGCGTGGGGAGCCAGCGCCCGCACGGCTCAGGACCTGGCGAATGCGATCGGCGGGCACCACGGCTCCTTCCTGAGGAGCGAGACCCTGCGGCAGGCCCGGAGCGGCGTCCGCGACCACGGAGGTGACCTCTGGAAGGACTGGTGCGTCGAATTCGCGGAGCACGTTCTCCAGTTGCGGAACCTGCCGAAGCCGGCAAAGGCGGCATGGGCGCAGCTGCACATCGAGACCGACTTGCTGGTGGTCCTGTCGGGACTGACCTCGGTCTCCGACTGGATCGCCTCCGCTGAGAGCAACTTCCCCTACGCCGGAGCCGACGTCGACCTGGCTGCTTACGTCGAGCGCGCGGCGAAGCAGGCCCGCGAAGCCGTGAGGCGGCTCGAGTGGGTCCCCTGGGAGCCGCCGGAAGGGGCCCGGTACAAGAGCCTTTTCGGTGAGGACCCTCGGCAGATGCAGCTCGACGTCGAACAGATCACCGATGAGCTCGAGGCTCCACTGATGCTGATCGTGGAGGCTCCGACCGGCGAGGGGAAGACGAAGGCCGCGCTGCAGGCTGCCGCACGCTTGGCACGTTCCCGCCCGGGCTCCGGCTCTGGCGATGGGCTGTACTTCGCCACCCCGACCAGGGCAACCAGCAATCAGGCCTATCGCGAGATCAATGACCTCATCAATAGGCACCAGCCCGAACTCGCCGTGCGACTGCTGCACAGCAGCGCGGAGGACTTCCTTATCGCGGAGCGGATGCGGAACCAGGAGGACGAGGCCCTCCAGCCGAGCGCCGTGGATGAGGACGGGGACCCGGCCGTCGCGGCGGACGCACGTGAGTGGTTCACCCGCAAGAGAGGGCTGTTGGCACCGGTCGCGGTCGGCACGGTGGACCAGGTGCTGATGGCGGGGATCCGGTCGCGCCACGTCTTTGTCAGGATGACTGGGCTGTCCGGCAAGGTCGTCGTGATCGACGAGGTGCACGCTTATGACCCGTACATGTCCACGATGCTGGACCGGGTCCTGCAGTGGCTGGGCTTCCTCGGCGTATCGGTGATCCTTTTGTCGGCCACGCTGCCGGCCCACCGGCGTAATGACCTTGTCCGCAGCTGGCGTACGGGGCTGCTCGGCGACAACGTGACGAGCCCTGCCCTCGACGCCACGGTCGCCTACCCTCGCATCACCTACGCGACCGCCGAGACAAGCAGGACGGTCCCGACCGCTGTCAGCGGCCTCAACGCCGATCGGCGCATGACCGTGATCCGGGTCCCCGATGAGGACATGGTCACCTGGTTGCTGGAACAGGTACGTCGCGGCGGCTGTGTCGCCGTGATTCACAATCTGGTGAGACGTGTCGAGAAGACGCAGGCTGCCCTCGAGGAAGCCATCAGCAGACTCCCGGCCGAGGAACGGCCGGAGCTGTACGTCATCACCGGCCAGCTGTCGGCGAAGGCGCGGTCCGAGGTTGAAGATCAGCTTCGTCGCGCCTTCGGTCCTCCTTCCCGGGAAGAGGAATTGGACAGTCCGTGCAAGGGGCGACGAGGCGAGGTTGCTCGGCCGGCTCGTGCCATCGTCGTGGGCACCCAGGTGCTGGAATCCAGCCTCGATCTGGACTTCGACCTGCTCGTCAGCGACCTCGCCCCGATCGACAGCCTCATCCAGCGCATGGGCCGTGTGCACCGTCGCGGAGACGCGCATCCCCGCCCCGCGCACTTGACGGAGTTGACGCTGGCCATTACCGGGGTCGAGGAGACCGACAAGGGGCCGAAGCTTCCCCCCTACACGGGAAGCATCTATCCGAAGGCGTTCACGTGGCGTACGTGGGCGCTGCTGCGAGACCGTACGGCGATCCACTCGCCAGGCGACGTGGCCGAACTGATCGAGAAGGTGTACGGGCCGCAGCCGGTGACCTGTCCGCCTGGGTGGACGGCCCTTGCTGAGGCGGCGCTCACGCTGGAGAGGTCGCACGCCAACCAGCGATTCGACGCCCGCGTGCTCTATCTGCCCTGGCCACGCCGGGACATGCCGCTCAGGGATATGACCGGGCGAGCGGGAAGCTCCCGCCAGACCCGCAGGGAAGGACGCCCGTCATGACCGACGCGCTCGGCTTCTCCGAAAGCATCGACGCGACGGTCGCGGTGGTGCTCCTCCGTGAAGGGCCGGTCAGCGGGGAGCTCATCCCGCTCGAAGGGAACATAGCTGTCGATTTTGACGCCGGCACGCCCCCGACACCCGAGCTGGTCGCCCAACTGCTCGACTCCAGCGTGCGCCTCACCGCGCCCTCCGAGGTGCCCTACGAGGTCGTCGAGGCCATCAATGAGGTGCCGATTCCTGCGGTCTTCACGCGGACGCCTTGGCTGCGTGCGCACCGGGCGCTGGTCCTTCGTGATGGCCGCGCGGCCCTGGGTGCCTTCCAGATGAGGTACAGCCCACGCCTCGGACTCGTCGTCGACGAGCTGCTCAGAACGGACACAGGTGAATGACGCCGGACAACAGGAAGGCGAACGTGACCTTCGATCTCGTCGAGGAGCCGTGGCTGCCAGTCGAACGTAGGAACGGCTCACCCGATTGCCTGGGGCTGCGGCAGCTGTTACTGGAGGCACGTGACATCAGGCGGCTGTCGGCCGAGACCCCCACGGTGACGGCCGCGCTCTACCGCCTGGTGCTCGCCTTCGCACATCGCGCCTATGGGCCAGCCGACAGCGAGACATGGGCAGCCTTGTGGAACGGGGAGTTCGCTCGGAAACAGCTGGATGACTACCTGTCCCAGCACCCCAGGCGCTTCGATCTGTTCGATCCCGACCGGCCATTCCTGCAATGCCCGGCCCTGGCCACGTGCGAGCCGACAGGCGCGGCCAAGCTCGTACCCAGCCGCGCCGTCGGCAACAACGTCACACTGTTCGATCACACCACCGCACATGATCGCGTCGCCCTCGAACCCGCGGAGGCCGCGCAGTGGCTGGTGACGGTCCACGCGTACGACCCGGGCGGCCTGAAGACCCCCTACACGAAGGTCAAGTCATCGGAACGCGCCCCGGCGAACCAGTTCGGAATGGTGCTGGTCGAAGGCGCGACGCTCCACGAGACCCTGCTGCTCAACATGCCGATCTACAACCCCGAGCGGGAGCAGCCGGAGCCCACCTCCCCGGACGACCGGCCGCCGTGGGAGGCAGACTCCCCTCCCGACCCGGAGCCGGACGAGCGGTCCCCCCTCGGGTGGACCGACCTGCTCACCTGGCCATCCCGGCGCGTGCTTCTGCACCCGCACGTCGACGGCACCGGCGTAGCCGTCGACAAGGTCGTCATCACCCCCGGTACGCGTCTGCGAGGCGACCTGGCGGACATCGAGCTGATGGCCGCCTTCCGCCGGCCGCCGCGCAAGGCCAGGCAGAAGAAACGCGAGGACTTCCGCGCGGTGCGCCTGGATGGGCGCCGTGGGATTTGGCGGCATGCGGAGGCGTTCCTGTTGGCCGGGGACGAGGACACGCGGCGCCGGCCCCGCCCGCTGGACCACATCGCGGACCTCGTCGAGAGCGAGACGATCCCAGAGGAGACCGTCTACACGATCCGGGTCTTCGGACAGCAGCTCGGATCCAAGGGCGCGGTGGTGGAGTCGTGGGCGGAAGAGGCCGTCTCCGCGCCGGTCGCGCTGCTGCGCGCGCGCCACGCGCCGGTCGGCCCCATCATCGGCCACGCCGTCGATCTCGCCGACCAGGTCGCTGGCGCCCTTCGTGACATGGATCACGACTTCTGCGCGGCGATGCACGCGGACCGCAGCGTGGGCATCGACCTTCCGTACTGGACGCAGCTCCCCCAGCCCTTCGACGAGTTCCTGCGCGCGCTGGCCGAGGCACGCCGCAATGGGCAACCGGAAACGGACGCGATCGAGGGATGGGCGCGGGCCGTGCGGAAGGCGGCCACCGCCGTCGCCGACCGCTGGGCCTACGGATCGCCGCGCAAGGGGCGCAACCTTTCCGAAGCCGGCAAGCAGTTCGGCAGGTTCACAGGCGCGCTGCACCACCTCACGGAAGTGTTCGCCGCCAAGGCCATGAATTACGTCGACGAGGAGGTCTCTTCTTGATCCCCCAAGCGTCCTCACTGGAGGAGATCCGCCAACGGCGCCGCCGATTCGTCAACCACCTGTACGGATTGCACGCCAAGCTCGAGTCCGGGCGGCAGTATCAGAGCGCCGAGGCCCGGCGCGACCTGGCCCTGCTGCGCCGTTCCCTCGCTGGCGGCCGTCAGGAGGCGGACGCGTACGCGGTGGTTTTTCCCTACGACCCGCCGATCGAGGAGCAGCAGGCATGGCTGCTCGTGGCCGGTCTGTTCGCGCTGCATCCTCAGCCTCGGCCCCGGACCTCGCCCGGCCCGTCAGGTGCGCAACGCCCGCCGTCCCGCTCCATTGGCGTGTCCATGAGGCGGCTCGTGGAACGCCGAAGCTCCGCGGAACGCAGATTCCTGCAGCTGCTGGGCGTCGACCGCACAGCCCTGCCGCACTACCTCCGGCAGGCCGTGCAACTCCTGCACACCGAAAACATCCCGCTCGACTACGACCGGCTGCTGGACGACGTGGTGATCCTCATGAGCGAGCACCACGATCCCGAGCGCGCCCACCGCGTACGGCTGACGTGGGCCCGCGACTTCCATCGCCAGCTCCGCCAAACCCCGGCGAACGCCCCCGTCGCCCCGACTGCCTAACCAGTCCCCCCACCAGGAGAACTAGTGATCATCGAGCTTCACCTGCTGCAGTCGTTCCCGGTCAGCAACCTCAACCGCGACGACATCGGGCAGCCCAAGACGGCCACCTTCGGCGGGGTCACCCGCGGGCGCATCTCCAGCCAGAGCCTCAAGAGAGCAGCCAGGGGATTGTTCAACCAGTACGGGCTCAGCGTCGACGAGACAGGCGTGCGCACCAAGCGACTCCTGGACAATGCAGCAAAGCTGCTTGCCGAACGGCACGGCCGCGACGGGGAGCGCAGTCAGGTCGTGGCGGGAGCCGGCCTGGAGGCCCTTGGCTTCGGTATCGACGCCGAGACCAGGCTCACCCAATACCTCTTGTTCGTCGGCCGCAGCGCGAGCGAACTGCTGGCCGACTTTTGCGAGCGTGAGTGGGACAAGCTTGAGAAGGCCGCCGCACAGAAGGCGGCGGAGGCGAAGAAGGCGGCAGAAAAGAAGAAGAACGGGGACTCTACCGAGCCGGAGACTCCCGCCAAGAGCAAGAAGATCAAGCCGGACAAGGCGACCCTGGCAGAGGCACAGAAGATCCTGGATGCCCAGAAAGTCGCCGACATCGCACTGTTCGGGCGGATGATCGCCGACAACAAGGACTTCAGCGTCGAGGCCGCCTCCCAGGTGGCCCATGCCCTGTCCACCCACGCCGTGGCCAACGAGTTCGACTACTACACCGCCGTCGACGACCTCAAGCCGCAGGACGAATCCGGCGCCGATATGATCGGCACGGTCGATTTCAACAGCGCCTGCTACTACCGATACGCCAACCTCGACCTGGGCCAGCTCAACAAGAACCTCGGCGGAGACGCCGATCTGGCCGCACGTACGGCACAGGCATGGCTGTACGCCCTCGTTCACGCCGTCCCCACCGGCAAGCAGAATTCCATGGCGGCCCGCACCATGCCGGACACGCTGATCGGCGTCACCCGCGAGACGGGAGCTTGGAACCTGGCCAACGCCTTCCTCAAGCCGGTCACCGGCCCCGACCTGATGGCCCTGTCCACCCAGCGGCTCATCGAGCACCTGGGACAGTTGCGCAACTTCTACGGAGGCAAGGACCTGTCCGTGACGGCCGCATCGGTCACCGGCACGCTCCCCGGCATCGACGAAGCCGAACGGGCCACGACCCTGGAGGAGTTCAGCAACCGCGTCCTGGCTTCCCTCAAGGCCTGAGCCATGACCCTCTCCCTGGCACTTTGCCTCGACGCACCCATGCAGTCCTGGGGCATCCGATCCCGCTTCACCATGCGGGAGACCACCAGAGAACCCACCAAGTCAGGCATCGTGGGGCTGCTCGGCGCCGCCCTCGGCATCCCCCGCGACGACGAGAAGGAACTGGGCCGGCTCGCCGGCTTACGCATGGCCGTGCGCGTGGATCGCGAAGGCATCCTCGAGCGGGACTACCACACAGCCCAAAACGTCCCCACCACCGCGGGCACGGGCCACCGCACCGTGGTCAGCGAGCGCTACTACCTCGCCGACGCGCTGTTCCTCGTCGTGCTCGAAGGAGACGAAGCCACGATCACCAGAGCCGCCGCGGCCGTGCAACGCCCGCACTGGCCGCTGTGCTTCGGACGCAAGCCCTTCGTGCCGGCCCGCCCGCTGACCCGCTCAGGCCGTCCCGGGGGACCACGCACCGGTGAAGGCCTCCAGGAAAAGCCCCTCGACACGGTCCTGCATGATCACCCCTGGCTCGAAACACGCCCCAAAGCCCGCGCCTGGGCGCTCGCCGACCTTCAGCGCGGCGAGACCATCGAGCTGCGCACGATGATCGATTGCGACCCGGCCGTCCCCGGAGCCGAACCGAGACACGACCAGCCCATTTCCCTTGTCCGGCACGACCGGCGCTTCACCACCCGCGCTGTACTGCCCGGGTACGTCGCACTCACTGAGGACATGATTTCAGCAGGAGACTCGGGTGTTCCTGAGCAAGCTCAACATTGACGTGACCTCGCGGGAGTTCCGCCGCGACTTCGCCGACGTGCATCAGATGCACCGCACCGTAATGGCGGCGTTCCCGCAGGTCGACGACGAGCAGCCGCCACGGCAAAAGCATGGCGTGCTCTGGAGGCTGGACCCCAGCCAGCAGGGCTACCTCCTATATGTGCAAAGTCGTGTCGAGCCCGACTGGTCCCGCCTGCCGCAGCACTACCTCACCGAACCACACCAGGTGCGGGATCTGCGACCTCTCTTCGACGCCATCACGGGTGGCCGATGCTTCGCGTTCCGCCTGGTCGCCAACCCCACAAGAGCCGTCAAGCGCGACGAGAAACAGCAGAGCGCGCGAGCTGAGCAAGGCAAGCGGGATCAACCGCGCCGCGTCGTTCACCGCACCCCCGAGGCTCAAATCGACTGGATGATCCGCCAGGGGGAACGCAACGGGTTCGTCGTCCCAGCGGGCAGAAACGGCCGACCCGACGTCGCACCCTCCCCGGCGTTCCGCATGCAGGGGAAGACCTACTTCGGCGATGAGGCGCAGAAAGTTACCATCGATCACGTCCGGTACGACGGTCATCTGATTGTCACAGACCCAGGTCTGTTCGCGTCGGCTGTCCGAGACGGCGTCGGCCGGGGCAAGGCTTACGGCTGCGGCCTAATCAGTCTCGCCGCAGCGCGGTGATCAGCAAGTCGCAGATTGACAACTGAAGAGCCCATGGGGCAGCTCTCCCAGCTCTGGGGTGACCCACAGGAAATCGTGTGCATTGACTGCCTTTAGGGCGTTCCCCACGCATGTGGGGGTGATCCGGAGCCGGAGACCGAGACCAACGGCGGGCAGGAGTCCTCCCCATGCACGTGGGGTGAGCCGTACGAGGCCGGGTTCCCCCTGTCCTGGGAAGCGTCCTCCCACGCACGTGGGGGTGAGCCAAAGTGCAGGACGAGGTAGGCGACGACGGCCGCGTCCTCCCCACGCGCGCCTGGGGTGAGCCGGTGCGACGCGCGTACGCGCGACGCGCGAGTGTGTCCTCCCACGCACGTGGGGGTGAGCCGAAGACGGAGCTGGGCGTCCAGCCGGGCTTAACGTCCTCCCCACAAATATGGGGGTGAGCCGTGGCTGGGCGAGGACCTCTTCAAGCGGGCCGAGTCGGTCCCACGCGGGTGAGCAGTGAGCCGCGGAGCACGAGGCGCGGAACCGTTCTCCCCACACACGTGGGGGTGAGAGAGCCGACCGAGGACGACAGCGATTTCGAGGGTTCCATCCCACGCACCTGGAGGTAAGCCGCAGGTGGGCAGGATCCCGCTGCCGCAATGTTGTCCTCCCCACGCCGTGGGGGTGACCGATGTTCCAGTTCCGGGTCGAGGACATCACCCGTCCTCCCCACGCTTGTGGGGGGTGAGTCGTAAGAGGCCGAGCTGGTCCTGAAGAATCGTCGTCCGTCGCGGTCAGCCGACGCTCCGGGGAGCCGAGTGAGGCGCTGCGGAAGGCATCCTCACGCACGTGAGGGTGAGCCACCGTAGGCGGGCACCTCGTACGGGCCGAACTGGTCATCCCACGCACGTGGGGGTGAGCCGGACGGTGGTAAGGAAACATGGGCTTGCTATGAGTCCTCCCCACGCACGTGGGGGTGAGCCGCAGGCACGGCACGACCGGCTGATGGAGCTGCCGTCCTCCCACGCCCGTCGGGCTGAGCCAGGGACGCCCTACCGCGACGAGGTGACGCGGCTGTCCTGCCCGCGCACGTGGGGGTGAGCCGGACGAGACCGGTCGCGGCCACTTCAAGGTGGAGTCCGCCCCACGTATGTGGGGGTGAGCCGGTGCCGACGTACGGAATCTCGACGCGGGGCACGTCCTCCTCACGCGCGTGGGGTGAGCCGGTCGGCCCGGCGATGCGCCGCAGCCTCGACACGCCCTCCCCACGCACGTGGGGGTGAGCCGGTGATTCTCACCTCCACGGGGCGCATCAGGGTGTCCTCCCCACGCACGTGGGGGTGAGCCCTGGAGTCAGACCCTAATGTGGCGCCATGCCACGTCCTCCCCACGCACGTGGGGGTGAGCCGCGTGTGGCCGAGTACCAGCGCCACCTCCAGGCGTCCTCCCCACGCACGTGGGGGTGAGTCGTCGTTCGGCGCGCTGGTCGCGCTGGGCAGACTGCCTGAGCGTTGATCTTGTGACTGGCTGACACCGTCACGATCACCGTTCAGGGGCACACCCCTCCCCACGACACGCGAACACGCACGAAGACGAGTGGGGACTTAAAATTGGCCACCGGCGGTGACCTCAACCCGGCCACCTGCGGCTACTTTTACAAGGCCACGGACACCCACGCAGTTGGGGGTGAGCCGAGGCCGACATTCACCGCCTGGGCGCCGAGTTCGTCCTCTCCACGCACGTGCCCGCTCCACCTACCTCGCCAGCAGCCTGCCGGGCGTCCTCCCCACACACGTGGGGGTGAGCCGGTGTACGACCGTTACAGGTCAATATCCAGGATCCTCCCCGCACGTGGGGTGATCGAAGCGTCCAGACTTCGAGTTGCCCACTGATCATGTTTTCGGGCGAAGAGAATATGGAGGCCGGTGTGCCGAGGAGGTCGGACGGGCGACTGCTGGTTCGGCATATGGCTTGGCGTGCCCAGGCTGGGCATCGAGGCCAGCCACGTCGACCGGGTTAAAGCTTTGGGTCACCCGTCCTGACTGCAAGCGTGCCTGCTCGACGGCGTTCACGACAGCATCGTTGACCGTCGTAGCCTCCAGCCCCAATCGCGTGGCCGTACGGACGACCTGGCGGGCGACCTGTCCCGACGGCAGGCCCGCGACGATCGGGGCGACGGCCTGCAGGGCACGCATCCGGTCTTCGGCAAACTGCAAGCGCGGGAATCGCGCGAGCGCGGCGTCGACCACGATGTCGGCAAGCGGCACCCGGCTGCGGTCCAGCAGCCGGTGCAGTGCGGCGGGGCCGTCCTGCGCCAGGATCGCCGAGGGGTCCCTCCCCTCTGGGAGACGTACGGCCTCCGCGCCTCGCAGCTGTTCGAACGCCTTGACGGCACCCCGCATCCCCGCCGAGTCGCCGTCGAACGTGATCACGGCCCCGGTCGTGCCCAGGTCGCAGACCTGTCCGAGGGCGTCGACCTGAGCGGGAGAGAGGGCCGTCCCGCAGGTCGCCACGCCCACATAGCGCCCGCGCCCGGCGAGGGTGACCGCGATGGCGTCGAACGGGCCCTCGACGATGACAGGGCGGGCACCGGCGGCAAGGGCCTGCCGGTTCTCCGCCAGGCCGTACAACACATTGCCCTTCGCCGAGCCGCGGCTGGCAAGGTACTTCGGTCCGTGACCTCGTGGAGAGTGGCGGCCGATGAATCCGGCGATGCCGCCCTCCGGCGTCCGCAGAGTCAGCACGATGCGGTCCTGTAACGCATCGACCAGACGGGAACCGCGCCGTCTGGCCAAGCCGGACGCTTCAAGCACCGCGTCCTCGTACCCGCGGCCGCGGAGGTGCGCAACCAGCCCTTTCCGCCCACCCGGGGCGTATCCAATCCGCTATGCCCTGGCCGTCTGCGCGTCGATGCCGCGCTTGCCGAGGTACGGCACGGCCCAGCCACCCTTCAGTTGGGCCGCGAAGAACTGTTCGGCCTGACGGTGAATCCCACGCATCCGCGCCGCCGAAGACGTCGCCTCGAGGGCCTGGGCAGTATCCGGCTCCGCTCGGCGTACGTCCTTTGTCCGACCCTGCTGCACGTCGGTCGTCGTGCGTGACGCGCTGTCCATGTGCGTGGTGACGAGCGACGCGGTCAGGAGGACGCGGTCGCCGACCGCGAGCATCGTGCCGAAGCGCGGAGCCCGGGGGTCGGCCCCCGCCCAGCTGGACACGCTCGGAAAGCCGATCCCGTGGGCGTCCATGCTGAGCCGCCGCAGGACAAGGTACGCGACCGAGTCCGCCTGAAGCTTCGCGATGCCCCGGCAGACGGGCGAGGTGACGGCGGGGGCTTCGGCCGGGTGCTTCAGTAGGACGTGCGCCAGCTCGTGGGCCACCGCGGCGACGGCGGTGTTGTCGTCCAGATGGTCGGAGACGCGGATGAAGCGGCGCCCGTGCTCATTGCTAAGCACGGTCAGGGCCACGCCGTCGTACGGCGACCGCACAACGGGGAAACCCAGCCGTCCAGCGAAATCGGAGAGCGAGGCCAGAGCCTCTCCAGGTTCGAGCGGCGCCGCACCTGGTACCCAGCTGTCGGCGGACGGAATGGCCGTGGTCTGGCCGATGTCGAACACAGTTGACGGCCGCGTGCCATTCGACTGGACGATGCGGATCCCTCGCTCGCCCTTGAGCACCTGGCGGCCGAGCTGTCGCCAGGAGTCGTAGTCGGCCAGCATGGTGGCGTCCGGCCGTGACGCGCGGATGAGCAGGAGAGCGGCGAAACCGTACCCGCGATGCTTGGCGGCCAGGTCGAGAAACCGCGCCCAGTCCTGGCCGCTGCGCAGCAGGGAGGCTTCCTGAGCGGCCATGTCCAGCAGCGCCGCAGCATCGGGGCGTTCGGGGTCTCGAACCTCATCAACCACGCCCCTGACGCTGCGCCGGTCGGATTGCACCGCCTGTGACGCCAGCCGTCACCCTCGTCAGCTCACACGCTCCGGCCGGTGAGGATCTTCTGCCACAGCTCCTGCGCCCGGGCGGTCAGCAGCCACTCCGTTTCCGCCACCTCCAGCTCTGTCTTCTTCCGGTTGGTCCGCCGGACGAAGACGAGGCCTCCGGCCTGACACAGCTCATATATGCGGGCCGGCACTCGCAGGTGTGCCGCCGTACCCTGATGTGGGTGCAGCGGCGCTGCGGCTTCAGCCACCGCAGCTCCTCCGCGCCGGGTTGCGGGTCAGGGACGTGGATGCCGTGGTAGGGCGGGGGGATCATTCCTTCACCAGGTGGTCGTTCGCGAGCCGGGTCTGCTCTTCGAGCTGCCGCGCGAGGTCGGCGAGATTGGACGCCTCGATCGTCATGGCCAGGTCGCTCTTCCTGAGCACACCGAAGGGGAGCTGACGTCGCCTGGTCGCCGACAGCCATGGTTGGCGTCGGACCACCCAGTCGTCGCGGTACGCGTCAACGAGTCGGCGAAACGACGAATCGTCATCGGAGTCGGGCTGGGCGGAACGTGTGGGATCGTTGTTCACGGTCAGGACCTCGATTCCTGATCTCAAGAGCCCGTCCGGTGGTTTCGTCGCCGCGGCGGGCTCGCTTTTTCGGCGGCCAGCGTGCGGATAGGGCGGGCGGCCCCGTGACCCCCTCAGGTGTGGGGCCGCCCGAGCCCCGCCAGTCGTGACAACTCGACCAGCGGGGCAGCTTCGATGCGCCTGTTCAAGCAGGTGCTGACTTGCACGCAGGCTCTTTGCCGACCGAGGTGCGTACGACTCACCCGGCGCAGAGCGTGGGGATCGCACCTATCACGGCGCCGGTCCTTTTAGCTCAGCCCACGTCACGTGCCCGTTCCGAGTACGGCTGCTGCCGTACCACGGCGTGAGCTCCGACACCTCTGACCATTCGTCCTTCTCGTCGCCTCCCACGGGTTCGCCCGGGTCGTGGACTTCTACCCGGAGGCGGCCGGCAGACGGAGTGATCGTGACCGCGATCACCCCGTCCTCGGGCGTGCGGGGCACCGCGTTCGCGACGAGTCGGGACACCACTCGCTCGCACCGATCAGCGAGTTCCGGGCGATGCCTGCTGGCAGTGCTGCGTGCCCACGATCGCACCTTGTCGGCCGCCTCCGGGAGCCCGGGCAAAGTTCGCTTGTACATGGGAGGAGACCGCCTAAGCTGGTGACACTGATTTACGTTCTGAGTCCTCAGCTTGCAGCCTGGGGACACAGCCTGTCAACCTGTTCCGATGGATTCCGATCGCCCGCTATGGCTGCGCATCGTCGAACACTTCCGGCAGCAGATCAGCACGGGTGAGCTGCCTCCGGGCGCACGCCTGCCGTCCCGTCCGGAGATCATGCGCGAGTTCGGCGTGTCCGATGCGGTCGCCAAGCAGGCCGCCCGAGTTCTGGTCTCCGAGGGCCTGGCTGTGGCCAAGCCCGGCTCCGGCACCTACGTGCGCAGCAAGCCCCAACTTCAGCGTCTCGTTCGGGCCTGGTACCGAGGCAACCGCTCCGGCAGCCCCTTCGCCGCGGAGATGGAAGCCCAGGGCCGTCGGGCCGCATGGGACTACACCTCACACACCGCGCAGGCGCCCACGTCAATTCGGGAACGGCTGGGCCTCGGCGAACCGACCGGGGACCTGCCCGATGTGCTCCGTACGGAGTACCTCTTCTCCGCGGACGGACAACCCGTCATGCTCTCCACGAGTTGGGAACCGCTCGAGATCACCAGGGGCACGCCGATCGCTATGCCGGAGGAGGGTCCGCACGCCGGGCGAGGTGTGGCCGAGCGGATGCTCGTCATCGGCCACCCCATCGACGACTGGAGGGAGACCGTCGGAGCGCGATTGGGCACTGCCGAGGAGTGCGCAAAGCTCGCTCACCCGCAGGGCTCCGTCATGCTGACGATCGAGCGGGTCTACGAGTCGCGCGGGAAGGTGGTCGAGACGGCCGACATCGTGTTGCCGGCGGATCTGTACCTGCTGGAATACTCGGCCCGTATGGGTGCAGGAGAGTAACTCGCCGCGCTTCCCAACCGTGAGAGTCGCATCGCGGCTTGCGGCTCCTTCTGCCGAGGCGGGACTCTCCCGACAAACGTCACGCCCGTAAACCCTCTAAAGAGCCAGAGGAAATCGCCCTCAGCTCCACGTCTTCTCGGCGCGGTTGCGCTGGTGAGAACGCTGGGCTTTCCGATCTGCCTCTGTCTCCTCCCTCCGGTCCCAGCCATGGGCAATCGCCGTCATCGCGTGACCTGCGGCGAGTAGTCGCGGCGTCCACGGAGAAGCGTACAAGCTGCTCGTCGCCCTTCCGGCTGAAAAGCCTCGTCGGCGGTCAGGGAGAGGGATCAGCCCTCGCGATCACGAGCAACAGGGCCTCTCTGAGAGCTGCGTGCTTCCTGGCGAATTGGGACGACCGAAATGCCGGTGGAAAGTTCACGGTCATCGGCTCAGCTCGCTGTTTCTCGCGTCCGATGTCACGGCGTAAGCAATGGGTTCTCGTGATCCTTGCGACGTGTTGTCCGCCACTGCGCGCGACTCTCATACCTCCGCAGGAAGGCGCGGAGCTAAAGCTGGGTCGCCAACCGCAATTTGCTCTTGATCTAAATCAGGCCGCCCCTTTACCCTACAGCGCGCAATTATTCGACTACAGAGAGTGCTGAAGTGTCTTGTGTGACGTGGCGAGTGGGATTCCTTGCTCTCTTGGCCGCCGTCTCCGGTTGCACCGCCTCGCAGGAGGTCGGTCGTACGGCGACACCCCCCGCCTCGCCGACCGGGAGTCCTCCGCTGGCGGCGCCCTCTGCACGGGCGACCACCGTGGAGGACGCCATCGTCGAGGCCTACACCGCCTACTGGCCAGCGAGCACCCGTGCTGTCACCTTGCCGCGCGAGGAGGCGCGGCGACTGCTCAGTCAGTACGAGACCGACGACCAGGTCGAGGGCGAGCTCAAGGGCATCGCGCGCTACCAGGAGATGGA
>NZ_JAATEK010000072.1:0-17019 GCF_012034195.1 Microbispora sp. CL1-1 | reverse complement strand
TTCCCCCATCCCCGTACGGGTGCGCGGGTCCACCAGGACGTACGCGATGTCGATGACGAAGTTGGCGATCAGCACGCCGATGACGATGAACAGGAAGGTGCCCTGCAGCAGGAAGAAGTCCTGGTTCTGGATGGCCTGGAGGATCAGGTGCCCCAGCCCGGGATAACTGAAGACGATTTCCGTGACCAGCGCGCCCGCCACGAGCACGCCGAGTTGCAGGGCCAGGCCGGTCACCTGGGGCAGGATCGCGTTCCTGAAGGCGTAGCGCCGCACCAGCCGCGCCGGAGCGCCGAGCGCCCGCAGGTAGTTGACGTAGTCCGCCTCGAGCTCATAGATGATCATGTTGCGCATGCCGATGGCCCAGCCGCCGAACGCGACCAGGAACAGCGAGGCGAACGGCAGGAACCAGTGCTCGGCGAGGCTGCCGACGAACGTCCACGACAGGGACGGCTGCAGGTCGAAGCCGTAGGCCCCGGCGACCGGGAACACGCCCGCGACGATGCCGAGCGCCCAGGCCAGCAGGATCGCAAGCCACATGTACGGCGTGGCCGTCAGCACGTAGCCGACGGGCAGCACGCTGTTGTCGAGCCACCTGCGCCGCGCGGCGAACGCGCCGAACCGGTTGCCCGCGAACCAGCTCAGCAGGATGGACGGGATCAGCAGGCCCAGCGTGTACGGCACCGCCCTGACGATGACGTCGGACACCGGCGTCGGGAACAGCCAGATGCTGATGCCGAGGTCGCCCTTGAGCAGCGAGCCCCAGAAGTTGAGGTACTGCTGCCACAGCGGCAGGTCGAAGCCGAACATCGCGGTGTAGTGCGCCCGCATGGCCTCGACGGCCGCCGGCTGGGCGACGTTGGCCCGCGAGAGCATGCTCGACACGGGGTCGCCCGGCATGAACCGCGGGATCATCCAGTTGATGGTCACGGCCACGAAGAACGTCAGGCCGTAGATGAGTAGTTTTCTGCCGAAATAGCGGCGCAATTCGACCTCCCGGTCGCAGAACGGCGCCCCCCTCCCGTACGCAGGGGATGGAAGGGGGGCGCGAGAAGATCAGCCTGCGGAGGCCGGCTGGAGTTCGGTGAGCATGAGCGTGCCGCCCATCTCCAGCCAGTTGCGCCACACCGTCGGCGGATACTTCGGCGCGTCCGGCGCGCTGGTGGGCCAGTTCTTCCAGGTCGAGTCGGTGGTCTGGGACCACAGGCCGTTGTACCAGAGCGGGACGACCGGCATGTCCTCAAGCTGGATCTTCTGCAGCTCCGAGGTGATCTTCTTCATGCCCTCGACGTCCTCGGGCTTGACCTGGTCGAGCTGCTGCGTGAGCTCCCACGCCCGCTTGTTCTCGTAGCGGCCGAAGTTCGTCGTGCTCTGCAGCTTCTGCACCGGCAGCCGGAACAGGTAGTCGTAGTACAGCCAGGGGGTGTTCGCGAGCTGCTTGTCGTTGTTCAGGACGAGGTCGAACTTGCCCTGGTTGCGCACGTCGACGAGCGCGTTGTAGTCGGGGAAGTCGGCCTCGATGTCGATGCCCGCGGCCTTGGCGCTGGAGCTGATGACCCTGGCCGCCTCCATCCAGTCGGTCCACCCGGCGGGCACGATCAGCTTCAGCGAGATCTTGGCGCCGCTCGGCGACTCCACCAGCCCGTCGCCGTTGCGGTCCTTGTAACCGGCGTCGGCGAGCAGCTGCTTGGCCTTGTCCGGGTTGTAGGAGAAGCCGAGCGTCGAGGTGACGTTCTTGTCGACGTACTTGTCCCACTGCGGCAGCAGGCCGGACGGGTCGGACGCCTTGACCAGGTTGCCGTAGACACCCTCGACGATCTTCTTGGTGTCGATGGCGTAGGCGACCGCCTTGCGGAACTCCTTGTCGTCCATCGGCTTCTTCGCCGTGTTGAACCACATCCAGGTGGTGTTCGCCGGCAGCATGTACGGCGGCTGGTCGTAGAAGGTCCTGATGCCGAAGTTGCCCTTGACCAGGTTGGCGATGCCCGGCAGGAAGTTGTTGCTGAGGTCGAGGCCCTTCTGCAGCAGCAGGCCCATCGCGACCTCGTTGCTGGAGTTGACGATGTCGACGATGTACTTGGGCTTGACGTCCTTGTTCAGCGCCTTCGTGGCCCACCAGCCGTCACGCTTGACCCAGACCATGCGGTCCTGGTCGTGCGACTGGTACGCGTACGGGCCGGTGCCGACGGGCTTCTCGTTGACCCCGTTCATCACCTCGTCCTCGGACCGCCCCTCCCACAGGTGCTTGGGGACGATGGCCCGGCTGTAGAGGTGGTTGGCCCACTCCTGGTGGTTGGCCGTGACGAAGGTGAACTTGATCGTGTAGTCGTCCACCTTCTCGGCGCTCTTCATCCAGTCCCAGAGCGGGTGATAGGGGACGGTCTCCATCTTGCCGAGCTCGAACGTGAAGATCACGTCGTCGGCGGTGAACGGCTTGCCGTCCGACCACGTGATGCCCTTGCGCAGCTTGAGCGTGTACTCCAGGTCGCCGGTCCACTGGCCGCTCTCGGCCAGCCACGGCGTGAACTTGTCGGCGTTCGGGTCGTACATGAACAGCGTCTCGTAGACCAGGCCCTTGGTCCCGGTGGCGAAGTCCCACTCGCGCAGCGGGTTCCAGTTGGCGGGCGGTCCCCATTGGGTGCCGCTGGTGTAGAGGGTCTCGTCGCGGGGGAACGCCCCGCCGCTGCCGCCCGCGGCCGCGCCGCCTCCCGCCGCGCCTCCGGCCGCCGGGCCGGTCGGCGTGGACGACCCTCCGCCGCCCGAGCACGCCGCGGTTAACAGGCCGGCTGCCAGCACCGGTATAAAGAACCGCGTTCGGTTTCGCATGGTGACTCTCCTTCCCCCACGCGACACCGCGCGGGGTCCGCAATCCCTGCCAGGCCCCGATGATCTGCGGTCCGCACCGCTCGCTCGCTGTGCCGTAGGTGCTGAACCGGATAAGTACCGAGACCGTAAAATCCGGATGTCGCCGGTGTCAATAGGGGAAGATGTAGGCAAAGTAACGGTAGTAAGGTGAGGGTCACTGGACCGGTTCAGCCGAGGGGACACGTGAGAAGACCGACCATCGCGGACATCGCACGGCAGGCGGGAGTCTCCAAGGGCGCGGTCTCGTACGCCCTGAACGGCCAGCCGGGGGTGTCGGAAGCGACCAGGGCCCGCATCCTGGCCATCGCGAACGAGATCGGCTGGCGCCCGAACATCGCGGCCAGGGCGCTCAACGGCGCCCGCGCGCACGCCGTGGGCCTCGCCCTGTGCCGGCCCGCCCGGTTCCTCGGCGTCGAGCCGTTCTTCATGGAACTGATCAGCGGCATCGAGGCCGAGCTGTCCGCCCGCTCCTACGCCCTGCTGCTCCAGGTGGTCGGCGACCACGAGGCCGAGATGGGCGTCTACCGCCGCTGGTGGGGAGAGGGCCGGGTGGACGGCGCGATCCTCGTCGACCTCCACCTCGACGACTCCCGCGTGCCGCAGGTGGAGGAGATGCGCATGCCCGTCGTCGTCCTCGGGCACCCCTCGGCCGCCGGATCGCTCGTGTCGGTCTGGGCCGACGACCGCGCGGCCGTACGCGAGACGGTGGAGTATCTCGTCGCGCTCGGGCACCGGCGGATCGCCCGCGTCGCCGGGCTCCCCCGGCTGTCGCACACCGCGATCCGCGACCGGGCGTTCGACGACGTCTGCGCGGGCCTCGGGCTGGACGCCTGCCCGATCGTGCACACCGATTACACGGGCGAGGAGGGCGCGCGGGCCGCCCGGCGGCTGCTCAGCTCGCCCGAGCGGCCCACGGCGATCGTCTTCGACAACGACATCATGGCCGTGGCCGGCCTGTCCGTCGCCCAGGAGATGCGGCTCGACGTGCCGGCCGACCTGTCCATCGTCGCGTGGGACGACTCCCCGCTCTGCCAGGTCGTCCGTCCGCCGCTGACCGTGCTCACCCGCGACATCCCGGCGTACGGCGCGCACGCGGCGCAGCGCCTGCTCGCGCTGATCGACGGCGTGGAGGCCGAACCCCTGGAGGACGAGGCCCCGCGCCTGACCACCCGCGGCAGCACCGCGCCGCCCCCCTAGCCTCCGGCGACGTCTCCGGGCAGCCGGGGCGGACGGGCTTGATCACCACTTACAGGATGGTTATCGGGTTCTACACTTACAGGATGGTTATCGGGTTCTAAAGGTGACGTTCAGGGGAGATCGCTACACTTGGCCCCGTTTGCCGCTACTGGCTCTCGACCAGGTGAGAAACGCCTGGTCCGACCCTCAGGAGCACGACAGTGGGTCACGTCGACGTCCGTCCCGCGCCCCCGGCGGAGGACCTCCCGGCGCCGCCGCAACGGACGCCGCCCAAATGGCGGCCATGGTTATGGGTCACGCTGTCCGGAGCGCTGGGCGTGCTCACCGGCGCCGCCACCTTCGCCGTCGGCGGGTACGTCAAGCTGAGCGGCAACGTCAAGCACGAGACGGTGACCCAGAAGGACCTCGGAGGCAAGGCCCGCCCGCAGAAGATCAGCAAGGCGCTCAACGTGCTGATCGTCGGCTCGGACCAGCGCAACGGCGCGAACGCCAAATATGGCAAGTTCCCCGGCGAGCGCACCGACACGATCATCGTGGCGCACATCTCCCCGAACCGGGACGGCGCGGTGCTGATCAGCTTCCCGCGCGACTCGCTCGTCCGCCTCCCCGCCTGCCCGGCCAAGGGCAACCTGCCGGGTCAGCGGCCGCACATCGGGATGATCAACGAGTCGTTCAACTCCGGCGGCATCGCCTGCACCTGGAAGACGATCGAGGGCCTCACCGACATCCACATCGACCACTTCGTGAAGGTGGACTTCACCGGCTTCAAGGCGATGGTGAACGCGCTCGGCGGCGTGCAGGTCTGCCTGCCGCAGGCCGTCCACGACAAGAAGGCGCTGCTCGACCTCCCCGCGGGCAAGCAGACCCTCAAGGGCGAGCAGGCGCTCGGATACGTCCGCGCCCGCTACTCGCTCGGCGACGGCTCCGACATCGGCCGCATCCAGCGCCAGCAGATGTTCCTCGCCTCGATGGCCAAGAAGGCCATGAGCGGCGAGACGCTGACCAACCCCACGACGCTGTTCGGGTTCCTCGACGCGGTGACCAAGTCGATCACCACCGACCCCGACCTCACGGTCGGCGTGATGAAGGACCTCGCGATGAGCGCGAAGGGCCTGACCGCGGGGCAGATCCGCTTCGTCACCACCCCGTGGCGCTACTCGATCACCAACCCCGGCCGGGTCGAGTGGGTGCAGCCGCAGGCCCAGCGCCTGTTCAAGATGGTCGCCGCCGACCAGATCGCCAAGAACGTCAAGAGCGGCGAGCAGAAGATCCCCAAGTCGCAGATCCACATCCTGGTCCGCAACGGCAGCGGGCAGCAGGGGCTCGGCACCCAGGTGGCCGCCGAGCTGGAGCAGCGCGGCTACCACATCGTCAAGGTCGAACAGGCGCCCAAGCCGTACCCCAAGACCCTCGTCGCGTACTCGTCGAACGGCGAGAGCCGCGCGTCCCGGCTGTTCCGCGAGCTCAAGAAGTCGCGGTCGCGCCTGGTGCGCACGGGCACCACGCAGACCCTCATCCTCGGGATCGGGGCCGACTGGCAGGGCTTGAAGCCCCCCAAGACGCTCGACGACGTGGAGGGCTTCGACGCCACTCAGGACAGCTGCACGGCCAGCTGACTAACCGAAGAGCCAGCCGAACAGGCCGCCGCCCCGGCCGCCCGACGACTCCTGCGTGGGAGCGGGCGCGCTGGTCGGCTGCTCGGTGGCCGGATCGGAGGTGGAATCCGTGTCGTCCCCGGTGTCCGTCCCCGAGGTCTGCTCGTCCGACCGGTCACCGGCGGACGAATGGTCATTGGTGTCGACCGCCACGCGTGACCGTGACGGGCGCGGGGTGTCGCCGCCCTGGGAACCGGGGTCCTGCGCGTGGGAGCGCGACGCGTGGGTGGGCGCGGACGACGCCGTGGGCGCCGACGTTCCGGACGTCGCGGGCCGGGTCTGGGCGGGCGCGGACGTGGGGGCGTCGGTCGGCACCCCGCCGGTGGGCTCGTCGGTGGGCTCGTCGATCGCCTCGTCGACGGGCTCGTCGGTGGACACCGCGTCGGAGTCCCCGGCCGCGGCGTCGTCGGCGGCCGGCGAGGCCGGGGCCGTCGCGGCCGTGCCCGCCTTGGCGGTGCAGTCCGTCCCGCCCGCGCACTCATCCCCGGAGGGCTGCCCGACCCACAGCGCCAGCGCCCAGATGACGCCCAGGGCGCCGACGGCGATCAGACCGGCGCGCAGCAGCATCCCGCCGCGCCGGGGACGGTCGTCGTCGTCATCCTCGTCGGGGGCGTTGCGCCAGCCGGAGCCGAGGAAGCCACGGGGATCGGTGTCACCGTCGCCCGTGTACTCCCTGCCACCCGCGTATTCAGTGCCGCTCGCGTATTCTGTGCCGCTCGCGTACTCGGTGCCGCTCGCGTACTCGGTGCGCCCGTACTCGGTGCCGTACTCCTCGCCGGTCGACGGTTCCTCGGACCGGAACCGCGGCATGCGTCCGGCGGCGTAGTCATCCTGGTCGGCGTGGTCGGCGGGGGTCTGCGCGGGCTGCTCGGGCCGCCAGCCCTCCGACAGCACGTCGCCCTGATCGCCCGGCGCGCCGCCGAGCGCGTGCTCGTCCTGCTCCTCGGACCAGAACCGGTCTCCCTCCCCGCCGTACTGGCCTTCGCCCGGGATATACGGCCGGAGGTAGGAGCCGTCCTGCTCGTAGGCGTCCTCGGTGACCGGGTCGCGCATGAAGGTCCTTCCTCAGTGAGCTTTTGGGTCGTGTCCCAATAGCGAACGTTCCTAGCACTGGTCGACACGTCCTGTCTGGAAATTTCACAACAATCACTGGAAGCAGATTTGTCACGTCCGTAACAACCCCAGCAAACCCACCGGACTTGACGGGATTGCTGGAACGGTCTTTAATATCGACTAATCCGACTGACTAGGTAGGAATCTCCGGAATAGAGGACAGGCATGAGAGTGCGCAGGCTCGGGGCCATCGCAGCCGCCATCGTGGCGACGACCACCCTGGTCACCGCCTGCGGGGGAGGCGACAACGCCGCCGGGGGCGACGGCGGGGGCAAGGTGCAGTTGGCGCTGGTCACCTACTCCACCCCCCAGGCGGCGTTCGAGGACGTCATCAAGGCGTTCCAGCAGACGCCCGAGGGCAAGAACATCACCTTCACTCAGTCGTACGGCGCGTCCGGCGACCAGAGCCGGGCCGTCGCGAACGGCCTCAAGGCGGACATCGTCGAGTTCTCTCTGGAGACCGACATCACCCGGCTGGTCAAGGCCGGCATCGTCGCGGAGGACTGGAACTCGGGCCCCACCAAGGGCATCCTCACCGACTCCGTCGTCGTCATCGGCACCCGCAAGGGCAACCCGAAGGGCCTCAAGACCTGGGACGACCTCGTCAAGCCGGGCGTCGAGGTGCTCACCCCCAACCCCTTCACCTCCGGCGCCGCGCGCTGGAACCTCCTCGCGGGCTACGGCGCCAAGTCGAACAAGGGCGCCGACCAGGCCGCCGGGCTCGCCTACCTCGACGCACTGCTCAAGAACGTGCCGGTCCAGGACGACAGCGGCCGCAAGGCGCTGCAGACCTTCGCCGGCGGCAAGGGCGACGCGCTCCTCACGTACGAGAACGAGGCCATATTCGCCCAGCAGAACGGCCAGGAGCTCGACTACACCATCCCGGACGCGACGCTCCTCATCGAGAACCCCGTGGCCGTGACGAAGACCAGCGCCCACCCCAAGGAGGCCCAGGCCTTCCTGAAGTTCCTCTACACCACCGAAGCCCAGACGATCTTCGCGAAGAACGGCTACCGCCCGGTGATCGACGGTGTCACCGGCTTCAACTGGGTGACGCCGCCGCAGCTCTTCACGATCCAGGACCTCGGCGGCTGGGACAAGATCACATCTGAGTTCTTCGACTCGAAGACCGGCAAGGTCGCGGAGATCGAGCGCAAGCTCGGCGTGGCCACCGAGAAGTAAGTGACGCGCAAGTGACCGCGATCACCGTACGACCTGCCCGGCGCCTGGCCGGCGGCACCGCCGCCGGCCTCGGCGTCGCGGTCCTCTACCTGAGCCTGATCGTCCTGATCCCGCTGGCCGCCGTCGTCTGGCGCTCGGCCGACCAGGGGCCCGGGTATTTCTGGCGCTCCGTCACCACCCCCGACGCCTGGGCGGCGCTCACCCTGACCATCGGCGCCTCCGCGCTCGTCGCCCTGATCAACCTGGTCATGGGCACCGCGATCGCCTGGGTGCTGGTCCGCGACCGTTTCCCCGGCCGGCGGGTGCTCGACACGATCATCGACCTGCCGTTCGCACTGCCGACGATCGTCGCCGGTCTCGTCCTGCTCGCGTTGTACGGCCCGCAGTCCCCGCTCGGGATCAACCTCGCCTACAGCAGGGCCGGAGTGGTGCTGGCACTGATGTTCGTCACACTGCCGTTCGTCGTCCGTACCGTGCAGCCGGTCCTGCTGGAGCTCGACACGGAGATGGAGCAGGCGGCGGCCTCCCTCGGCGCGGGGCCGTTCCAGACCTTCCGCCGGGTCATCCTGCCGAACCTGATCCCCGCGATGCTCTCCGGCACCGCGCTCGCCTTCACCCGGGCGATCTCCGAGTTCGGCTCGACCGTGCTCATCTCGGGCAACCTGCCGTTCAAGACACAGGTGGCGGCGGTGAACATCTTCAGCCAGATCGAGGGCGACAACACGACCGGTGCGGCCGCGATCTCGACGGTCCTGCTCGTGGTGGCCCTGGTCGCGCTGATCTCCCTCGACGTCCTGCAGCGCTGGGGGAGCCGCCGTGGCTAAGCATGCCCTGCGCCTGGTCGCCGTCGCCTACGTCCTGTTCCTGCTGGTCCTGCCCGTGATCCTGATCGTCTGGCGGACCTTCGGCGACGGGCTGGGGCCGTTCGTCGAGGCCCTGACCTCCCCGTCGGCCCTGCACGCGTTCAAGGTCACGGTGACGGTCGCCGGATGGGCGGTCGTGGCCAACACGGTCTTCGGGGTCCTCACCGCGATCCTGCTCGTCCGGCACCGGTTCCCCGGCAAGCGGCTGCTGGGGGCGTTCATCGACCTGCCGATGGCCGTCTCGCCGGTCGTCGTCGGGCTCGCGCTCATCCTCGTGTACGGCCGCTTCGCCCCCTTCGGCGGCCTGCTGGAGAGCTGGGGGATCCAGGTGATCTTCTCCACCCCCGGCATGGTGCTGGCCACGGTGTTCGTGGCGCTGCCCCTCGTCGTACGGGCCATCGTGCCGGTCCTGGAGGAGCTCGGCGACGAGCAGGAGCAGGCCGCGCACACGCTGGGGGCGAGCCGTCTCCAGGCGTTCATCCGCATCACGCTCCCCGGCATCCGCTGGGCCCTCGGCTACGGCATCGTGCTCTGCCTGGCCCGTTCGCTCGGCGAGTACGGCGCGGTCGCGGTGGTCTCCGGCCGCCTCGTCGACCAGACCCAGACGCTGACGCTGTTCGTGGAGGAGCGGTTCCAGAACTTCGACCAGCCGGCCGCGTTCGCCGCCGCCACGGCCCTCGCCCTGATCGCCGTGGTCACCCTGCTGCTCACCAAGCTCCTGCGCCCGAAGGATCGCATCGATGGCAATTGAGGTACGCGACGTGAACAAGTCGTTCGGGACGACGCCCGTCCTGCACGACGTGTCGCTCGATGTCGCCGCGGGGTCGCTCACCGCCCTGCTCGGCCCGAGCGGCGGAGGGAAGTCGACGCTGCTGCGGGTGATCGCCGGACTGGAGCGGCCCGACACCGGCACGGTGCGGATCTCCGGCGTCGACGCCACCCGGCTGTCCCCGCAGCGGCGCAACGTCGGCTTCGTGTTCCAGCACTACGCCGCCTTCAAGCACCTCACGGTCTTCCGCAACGTGGCCTTCGGCCTGGAGATCCGCAAGCGGCCCAAGGACGAGATCCGCAAGCGCGTCATGGAGCTGCTGGAGCTCGTCCACCTGGAGAAACTGGCCGACCGCTACCCGTCCCAGCTGTCGGGGGGCCAGCGCCAGCGCATGGCCCTCGCCCGTGCCCTCGCGGTGGAGCCCCAGGTGCTGCTGCTGGACGAGCCGTTCGGCGCCCTCGACGCGCAGGTGCGCAAGGAACTGCGCACGTGGCTGCGCCGGCTGCACGACGAGGTCCACGTCACCACCGTGTTCGTCACCCACGACCAGGAGGAGGCCATCGAGGTCGCCGACACGATCGTGGTGCTGGCCGGTGGCGAGGTCGTGCAGGCCGGCAGCCCCGCCGAGGTGTACGACAACCCGGCCAACCCGTTCGTGATGCGCTTCCTGGGCCCGGTCACCGAGATCGACGGCAACCTGGTGCGCCCGCACGACATCGAGATCAGCCCCGACCCCGTCGAGGGCGGCTCGCCCGCCGTGGTCTCCCGCGTCGTACGGCTCGGCTTCGAGGTGCGCGTCGAGGTGGAGATCGGCGGGCAGGACGCCTGGGTCCAGGTGACCCGGGAGCAGGCCGACCGGCTCGGTCTCGGGCCTGGCGACGCCGTCCATCTGCGGCCCATCCCGGGCGCCCGGTCCCTGGCACTCGCGCTGTGATTGTGAGAAATGCGGCTTTCCGTTAGGACCCAATACGCCCTGCGCGCCGCCGCCGAACTGGCCGCGGCGGCGCCGGGGCCGGTCCCGGCTGAGCGGATCGCGGCCGCGCAGCGCATTCCGCGGCGGTTTCTCGACAACATCCTGCTGCAGATGCGGCGGGCCGGCCTCATCCACAGCCAGCGCGGGCCCGACGGCGGCTACTGGCTGGCGCGGCCCGCCGAGCAGATCACGCTCGCCGACGTCGTCCTCATCATGGAGGGGGCGCCCCCGGCCAGCGAAGGGTTCCACGGGGTCGCCGAGCCCCTCGGCGACGTCTGGACGGCACTGCGCGACCACGAGCAGGCGACGCTCACCGAGGTCACGCTCGCCCACATCGCAACCGGATCACTTCCACCCCTCTGATCCCGATAGTTGTGGAAGACTCCACATTCAGGTGGAACGTGCCGGGGCGTAGAGGCAGGCGGGATGGGTACTGCTGGGCAGCTCATCGTCAGGCGATACCGGCTGGTCCGCGCCCTCGGCCACGGCCGCTCCGGGCTGGTGTGGGAGGGCCGCGACACGCTGCTCGACCGGCCCGTCGCGATCCGCGAGGTCCTGCTGCCTCCGAACCTGAGCGAGAGCGCGCGGTTGCGGCTCGCCCAGCGGATCTCCCGTGAGGCCCGCCAGGCCGAGCGGCTGCGTCACCCCCACATCGCCGCCGTCTACGACGTCGCCGACGAGGACGGCGCCCTCTACGTCGTGACGGAGCTGGTCCCGTCGCGTTCGCTCGACGGGGTGGTCTCCGGCGACGGGCCGCTGCCCCCGGCCGAGGCCGCGCGGATCGCCCGCACGGTGCTGTCCGCGCTCACCCACGCCCACGCCGCCGGCGTACGGCATGGCGACGTCCGGCCCGCCAACGTGCTCCTCGCGCACGACGGACGCGTGGTGCTCGCCGACTTCGGCGTGTCGGTGCCCGGTTCTCCCGGCTCTTCCGCCGATTCGTCCGGTCGTGACGCCGAGGCGTACCTCGCCCCGGAACGGGCCGCCGGCGGGCCGCCCACGGTCGCCGCCGACCTGTGGTCGCTGGGCGCCACCCTCCACACGGCCGTCACCGGCAGGCCGCCCGTGATGCAGGGACCCTCAGGGCAGGGGCAGCCGGTGCTTCAGGCGGAGGACGTGCCCGGGGAACTGCGCGCGGTGCTCGCCGGGCTGCTGGCCCGGGAGCCCAGACGGCGGATCGACGCGGAGACCGCCGACCGCCTGCTCGCCGAGATCGAGCCGCCCGCCCCGCCTCGGCCCGTACGCCGTGGTCGTGCCCGTCTTGTCACCGGGATCGCGGTGGCCGTGCTCGTCGCCTGCGCGGTGGGGGGCTGGGCCGTCGGAGGATGGGCGGGGCTGCGGCCCGGCAAGGCCACCCCGGCTCCGACCTCCCTGTCTCCCTTGGAGTCTCCCTCCCTGTCGCCCTCTCTGTCGCCCTCTCTGTCGCCCTCTCTGTCGCCCTCGGTCTCGGTGTCGGCCTCTGGACAGCCCGCGCGGCGGCTGAAGCTGAAATGGCACACGTCCGACGCCGGCTGGCGGGCCGGTGTGCCCCGCGGCTGGATCCGCGAGGACGGGCCCTACTCGATCTCATGGCGCTCCCGGGACGGCGGGGCGGTGTTCACGGTCGAGGTGACCGCGCAGCAGGGCACCGATCCCCTGGCAGCGCTCGGCGAGGCGGAGGAGATCCTCCGTCCGGAGGCCAAGACCTATCGCAAACTGCGGCTACGCAGCGTGAACGGCGAGCACGGTCCTTCCGCCGACTGGGAGTTCACCTGGACCCCGCGCAAGGCGTCGGCGCGGGACCACCTGGCCAAGGGAGTGGAGTATCACCAGTACCGCCGGGTGATCTCCACGGCCACGGCGACGAGCGTGCTCACCTGGACCACCTCCGCCGCCGACTGGGACACCCTGCGGCCCACGCTCGCCAGGGTGCTCGCGCTCTTCCAGCCGCCGCCGGCGACCCCGTCACCATCCGCGGCCTGAAATCCACCCGCACGCTCCGTCGTGTGTGTCATGATGACGCACAGTGAAAGTGACAACGGTTTTCATTCCTGATCGGGGGCCATGATGCGGGTGGCGTTCGTCGGCAAGGGCGGAAGCGGCAAGACCACGTTGTCGTCGCTGTTCGCGAGATACGCGACGCGGAGAGGACCGGTCGTCGCCATCGACGCCGACATCAACCAGCACCTCGGCCTGGTCCTGGGTGTGGACCCGGCCGAACATCCGCCGCCGCTCGGCGGGATGCTGACCGAGATCAAGGACTACCTGCGCGGCGACAACCCGCTGATCCGCGACGCGGCGTCCATGGTCAAGACGACCCCGCCCGGGCGCGGCTCGCGGCTGATCCGGCTGGGAGACCCGTTCTTCCCCTCGTGCTCCGCCGAGGGCGTCTCGCTCATGGTCACCGGCCCGTTCGAGGAGGACGACCTCGGCGTCGCCTGCTACCACTCCAAGCTGGGCGCGGTGGAGCTCTATCTCAACCACCTGGTCGACGGCCCCGGCGAGTACGTCGTGGTGGACATGACCGCGGGGGCCGACTCCTTCGCCTCCGGGTTGTTCACCCGTTTCGACCTCACCTTCCTGGTGGCCGAGCCCACCCGTCAGGGGGTGAGCGTCTACCGGCAATACCGCGACCACGCCGCCGGGTTCGACGTCGCGATCGCCGTCCTGGGCAACAAGGTCCACTCGCCGGAGGACGTCGACTTCCTCCGCGAGCACGTCGGCGACGACCTGCTGACCTGGTTCGGCCACTCCCCCGCCGTACGCGGCATGGAACAGGGCCGGCCCTTCACGCTCGACGACCTGGAGCCCGCCGCCCACCTGGCCCTCGCCACCATGCTCGACCGGCTCGACGCACAGCCCAAGGACTGGCCGAAGTTCGGCAGGCAGGCGGCGGAGTTCCACATCAGGAACGCCCGCGCGTGGGCCAACCGCGCCACCGGAGAGGACCTGGTCGCGCAGATCGACCCCGATTTCGTGTACGGCCCCGCCGTCGCCGCCTCATGAACGTGTCGCCTCCGCGCCAGATGGAGGACCACGGAGTTCGATCTACCGTCGACTGCGTCCCCGCTCTCTGAGCAGACGCCGAGAGGAGAACAGCTCATGTCGCTGTCCGTGTCCAACGACCTGCTCGACCAGGCCCGCACCGGTGAGGTGGACGACGCGGCGTTCGTCGCCTGCGTCCGCGACTCGCTGCCGTACGCCTGGGCGACGATCACCGCGCTGGTCGAGCGGCGGGACCGGTCCGGCGCCGACTTCGCCGACAACCAGGTGCCGCCGCCCGACGAGACCGCTCGTGGTCAGCTGCTGCGCTGCCTGGCCAGCGACGCGATGCGCGGCGCCCTCGAAAGGCACTTCGGCGTACGGCTGGCCTTCCAGAACTGCCACCGCGTCGCGGTCTTCCGCCCCGACGCCACCGAGGCGTACCGGGAGTTCGTCACTCCCCGCGCGCAGATCCTGAACCAGAGCCCCGAACTGGTCGACTGCTGATCCCGGCTCCGATCATCTCCGGCCCGGGGGCGGCGCTCCGGTTCACGCCGCCCCCGGGCCTCGCTCTCCCCCGGCTTGCTCTCGCGAGACCTTGTTTCGCACGGCTGGAAGCACCTCCGCGCCGAGGCGTGCGATGTTCTCCAGCGTCCGCGCATGGTCTCCGGCACCCTCGACCATCAGGATGAGATGCCGCAGCCCGGTCCGCGCGGCCGTGGCCACGATCTTCTCCACGCAGTGCTCCGCCGAGCCCACCGGATGGATCCGGCACAGCAGGTCCACGTACTCCGGGATGTTCCGCCGTGGCGGCGGCCGGCCGTCCACGGGCACATAGCCGGCCAGACCCGGCCCGAGCCAGCGCGGCAGCGACTCCCGCATCTCCCGTACGGCCTGCTCGGTGGTGTCCGCCACGTAGCCGAGCGCGGCGCCGATGTGCACCACCGGGCCTGTCGGTTCCGCCCGGCAGGCGGCGTACGTGTCGTAGGCGGCGATCATCTCCGCCTTCTCGTCGTCGCCGATGTGCATGCCGAGCAGCATGGGCAGCCCCCGTTCGGCGGCGAGCCGGACCGTGGCGTCCGACGTGCAGGCGACGACCGGCGACATCCGGGCCTGCGGGACCATCGAGACCTCCCTGAACCGGAAGAACTCACCGTCCGCCCCCACCGGCCCACCGTTCAGCGCCGTGCACAGCAGGTCGAGCGATTCCGGGAAACCCCGCTCGAACCTCGCCACACCGGTCCCGAAGACCTCCAGCTCCAGCCATGGCCCGCCTCGCCCCACGCCGAGCCGGAACCTGCCGTCCGACACGTGGTGGAGGATCGCCGCCTGCTCCGCCAGCGCGACCGGATGCTGCGCCGACAGCACGCTGACCGCCGTGCCCACCGTGATCCGCGAGGTCCGGCCCAGCGCCACGGCCGCCAGCGTCACCGCCGACGGGCACACGCCGTACGACATGAAGTGATGCTCGGCGATCCAGGCGTCGTCGAACCCGGCCCGTTCGGCCGCCTCGATCGCCTCCGCCGTGCCACGCAGCACGTCCCCCGGCGCCATGCCCGGGAAGCCCGCCGCGACCAGGAAGACGCCGATCCTCATGCCCGCGGCCATGTCCCTACCGCGGGCCACCGTTGACGTAGAGCGTCTGGCCGGTGACATACGACGCGTCGTCGGAGGCGAAGAACGCCACCACCGACGCGATTTCCGTCGGCTGGCCGACCCGCCGCAACGGCACGGCCTGCGCCATGGTCGCCTGGTGCTCCTCCGGCGTCACCCCCAGCCGTACGGCCGTCGCCTCGGTCATCGGCGTTGCGACGTACCCCGGCGCGACGGCGTTCACCCGGATGCCGAACGGGCCCAGCTCGATCGCCATGGTCGCGGTGAGCCCCTGAATGCCCGCCTTGGCCGCCGAATAGTTGGCCTGGCCCCGGTTTCCCAGCGCCGACCGGCTCGACAGGTTGACGATCGCTCCCGACCGCTGCTCCACCATGTGCTTCTGGACGGCCCGGCTCATGAGGAAGACGCTCTTGAGGTTCACGTCGACGACCTTCTCCCAGTCTTCCTCCGACATGCGGAACAGCAGGTTGTCGCGGGTCAGCCCGGCGTTGTTCACCAGCACGTCGATCTGCCCGAACTCGGCCATCACCCCCGGCACCAGCGCCTCGACCTGAGCACTGTCGGAGACATCGCAGCCGAACGCGACCGCCCTGCCCCCGGTCACGGTGATCTCGTCCACGATCGCGGCACACCGATCCGCGGTGAGGTCCACGCAGGCCACCGCCGCGCCCTCCGCGGCCAACCGCCGTGCGATCGCCGCGCCGATACCCCGCGCCGCGCCGGTGACCACCGCGAACTTCCCCGTGAACCGTGACATGGCCAGCCTCCTCACCCCGATTCGATCACAGCGACTCACTCCGAGTCACCCTCCCAGTCGTGTCACCGAGCAGCAGACGGGCGTCACAGACCGGCCGGCAAGCGTCACAGACCAGCGGGCAGCCTCACGCAACGCTGGGCGCTGCTCGCCTACACCGCATGCCTACGCTGCTCACTCACTCCCGCAGCCGCCGGGCCTGTCCGTGCGTCGCCCGGGCCGGCCTGTGCGTCGCCCACGCTCGCGCCTCTCGCCTCCCGCCTCTCGCCTCTCGCCTCTCGCCTCTCGCCTCTCGCCCGCAGCCTCCGGGGCCTGTCCGCGTGTCGCCTGGGCTTGCCCTGCGCATTGCCCACCCCCGTACCTTCGGCCTCCTCACTCGTGTAGTCGTCGGGCTCGCCCGAGGCGGTGGTAGGTGAAGGCCCAGCGGTCTTCGCCTACGTTGCGGCGGGTGTAGCGGTCGGGGTGCTGGTAGCGGTCGCGGTTGTGAAACTGGCAGGCCGGGCCCAGCAGCTTCAGGTCCGTGAGCCCGCCGGTGCTCCAGTTGTCGGCGTGGTCGATCTGGCACATGGTCGCGGGCAGGGGGCAGCCGTCGACCCAGCACGTGGCATACCGGGCGAAGATGGCCCGCCGCTGGGCAGGAGTCGCCAGACGGACCTTGCGGCCCATGTCGAGGACCTGCCCGTCGGCGTTCATGACGATCCGCACCAGAGTCGAGGTGCGGGCGAGCCGGTGCACGCTGGAGACGGGCAGCACCTGCCCCGTCGCCAGCAACAACCCCGGCGGCACCATCCCCAGCGGCCCTCCCAGCGAGGCACCCAGTGCCGTCCCCAGCAGCGACCCGGGCAGCGTGCCTGCCGACGCTCCCAACGCCGCACCCAGCGACGCCCCGGGCATCGTGCCCGCCGACGCCCCGGGCGTCGTGCCCGCCGACGCACCTGGCGCTGCTCCGGGTGACGCCCCGGGAGCTGCTCCCGGTGCCGTTCCCGATGCCCATCCGGGTGGTGTCTCCCGCTCCGGTCCGGACCCGCCGGGCGTCGCTCCCGACGGTCCCGATGTCCCCGACGCCTGCGTCGCAC
>NZ_JAATEK010000071.1:0-18448 GCF_012034195.1 Microbispora sp. CL1-1 | reverse complement strand
CCCCACCCCCCGCGCCATCGCGGCGTACCTCGACCGGGAGCTGCCCGGCCTGGCGAGCGGCCCGGCCGGACCGGCCCGCCGTACGGACGCGGGGTCCGGCGGTGGTCTGGCCGCCCTGCACCGGCGGATGCACGAGACGGGCAAGCACGACGAGGCAGCACAACTGCTGGTGGCGGCGTCGCACGCGCGGAGCCACTTCGGTGCGCAGGACCGGGACCGGTACGCGCTGCCGCCGGTGAGGCTGGCGACGGGACCCGGCGGGGTCTCCGTGGTCTGCTTCCCCGCGCTCAGCGCGATCTCCGGGCCGCACGAGTACTCCCGGTTCGGCCAGGCCTTCCGCGACGACCGGAACGTGTACGTGGTGCCGTCCCCGGGATTCACCGACGGGGAGGACGACGCGCTGCCCGACTCGCTGGAGACGCTGATCCAGATGAACGTCGAGGGCCTGCGCGAATGCGTGGGCGACGAGCCGTTCGTCGTCGTGGGCCGCTCCATGGGCGGCTGTGTGGCGCACGCCGTCACGGTGGCCCTGGAGGAGCAGGGCCTGCGGCCGGCCGGGCTGGCGCTGATCGACAGCTACCCGATCGACGCCTCCGCCCAGGACGGCATGGGCTGGTGGCAGGGCGCGATGATCGGCGGCATGCTCGAACGCATCGACCGGTTCGACATGACGCTCCACGACACGAGGCTGACGACGATGGGCGTCTACAACCGGTTGTTCATCGGCTGGCAGCCGAAGCCGGTGGACGCCCCGATCCTGCTGCTGCGTGCCGTCGAGCCGCTGCGCGGTACCACGATCGAGGCGGACGACCCGGCCCGCTGGAAGGCGTACTGGCCGGTGCCGCACGATGCCGTCGACATCCCCGGCGATCATTTCACCACGCTGGAGGAGCACGCGGGCACGACCGCGGAGGCGATCCGCGCCTGGATCGGCACGCTCAGAATCGAGGAGCCCGCGGCGTGACACGGCCTGCGGCCGTCGTCACCGGTGCGGCGGCGGCCATCGGGCGGGCGGTCGCGGAGCTGTTCGCCGAGCGCGGCTACGGCGTGGTCGCGGTCGACCTCGCCGAGCCGCCGCCGGCCGACCTCGCGCGGACCCCCGGGATCGTGCCGCCGGCCGGGGATGTGGCGGAGGAGGCCGTCAACGAGGCGGCCGTCCGCCTCACGCTCGATCGCTTCGGGAGCCTCGGCACAGTGGTGCTCAACGCGGGCATCGGCGGCACGCCTCCGCTGGAGGCTCCCGGCGCGGTGGAGCGGTTCGACCGCATGGTCGCGGTCAACCTGCGCGGCCCGGTGCTCGGCGCCCGTGCCGCCGCGCCGGTGCTGCGCTCCCGGCGCGGCGGCGCGATCGTGCTGACCGCGTCGGTGTCGGGGCTGGCCGGCGACCCGGGCGTCTGGGCCTACAACGCGACGTAACGCGCCATATTCGTCATCGCTGAATCACCGATCGGCCCGCGGTCCACGCGAACAGGAGGCGGTCGTGTCCGGCTTGGACGCGTTCCCCGCCCGCGGGAAGGGAAGCGCCCGCGACCCACTTCCGGCTTCAGCCGATGAGCTGCTGCACGATGCCCAG
The DNA here is from genome assembly GCF_012034195.1 of Microbispora sp. CL1-1. Taxonomy (NCBI): domain Bacteria; kingdom Bacillati; phylum Actinomycetota; class Actinomycetes; order Streptosporangiales; family Streptosporangiaceae; genus Microbispora; species Microbispora sp. CL1-1. The sequence goes on along the minus strand of NZ_JAATEK010000071.1, from coordinate 16,875 downwards.
CCGGTCGGGGAGCACCTCGTACTCGACGATCCGCCCGTCGCGGAACCGGATCGTGCTGATGCTCTGGCCGGTGAAGCGGCGTCCGCTCGGCGGGGCGCCGAACACCTCGCCGCGCTGGACCCCCTCGATGGTCCAGTAGACGACGACCCGGTCGCCCTCGGCGACGGTGTCCGTCACGGTCGCGGTCACGCCCTCGACCGCCGAGCGCAGCCAGGTGATGTGCTGGACGAATCCGGCACGCCCCAGGTCGCCCCCGGCGGGCCCGGCCGCGTCCGACGCGTCGTCGGCGACGATCTCGTCGAGGACATCGAGCCGGCCCTGCGAGACGACCTCCTCGTAGAAGCGTCTGGCCACCGCGCGGTTGATCTCCGTGGTGCTCGTCTCCGTCGTGCTCATGAGTGGTCTCCTTCTCTGTGCGAGGGTCACCGGCGTACGGCCGGCAGCGGGAGGATTCCGAGGCTCGCGTCGAGACCGCCGTCGACGACCAGCGTGGTCCCGGTGACGTACGACGCGGCGGGCGAGGTGAGGAACCAGACGGCCTCGGCCTGCTCGCGGGGCTCGGCGAACCGCTGAAGCGGCACTCGGCGCTCGATCTCGGCGGTGAGCACCGGGTCCTGGCGGACGCCCGCGTTGATCCGCGTCCAGGTGAGCCCGGGGGCGAGTGCGTTGACCCGGATGCCGTCGGGCGCGTGGTCGATGGCCGCGGCGCGGACGAGATTGATCACCGCGCCCTTCGAGGCGTTGTAGGCCCAGTTGCCGGGGTCGCCGCGCAGTCCGGCGACGGAGGCGGTGACGACGATCGCACCGCCTCCCGCCGCCCGCAGCGCGGGCGCGGCGGCCCAGATGCCCAGGATCGGACCCCGGAGGTTGACGGCGAGGATGCGGTCGGCGGCCTCCACCGCGCCGGGCGACTCCCAGGGCCGGGTGCCGCCGATGCCGGCGTTGAGCACGACCGCGTCGAGCCGGCCGAACTCCCGCTCCGCCAGCGCGACCGCGGCCACGTTGGTCTCCTCCAGGGACACGTCGCCGGCCAGCGTCACCACGCGGTCGAGCGTGGCGAGCTCCTTGAGCGCGTGCTCGTCGCGGTCCACGGCGAGCACGGCGACGCCGCGCTCGGCGTACAGCTCGGCGGTCGCCCGGCCGATGCCCGAGCCGGCGCCGGTCACGAGGACGACGCGCGGGCCGGGGATGGGTGAGGTCATGGCAGGCCCTCCAGATTCATAGCGGGTGCGGCTCGTTCCGTCGTCCACCCCACGTCGATCCTCGGGACGGCGGCGAGCAGCTCGGCGGTGTAGGCGGCACGCGGGGCGCGGAAGACGTCCGCGACGTCGCCGGTCTCGACCAGGGCGCCGTCCTTCATCACCGCCACCCGGTCGCAGACCTGGCGGACGACGCCCAGGTCGTGGGAGATGAACAGCAGCGCCACCCCGGCCTCGCGCCGCAGCCGGGCGAGCAGGGCCAGGATCTGCGCCTGGACGGTGACGTCGAGCGCCGAGACCGGTTCGTCGCAGACGATCACCTCGGGACGCGGGGCGAGCGCCCGCGCGAGCGCCACCCGCTGCCGCTGGCCGCCGCTCAACTGGGCGGGGCGCCGGTCCAGCAGGGCGTCGTCCAGCCCGACCTCGGCGAGCAGCCCGGCGACCCGGTCGCGCCGCAGGCGGCGCGACATCCTTCCCGGCACCGCCTCCCCGACGACCCGCTCGACCGTGAACCGCGGGTCGAACGAGCTGAGCGGGTCCTGGTCGACGAGCTGGATACGAGAGCGGCGGGCGCGCCGGTCGCGCTCCCGCGGCACGCTCCACGCCTCGCCGTCCAGCAGCACGGTTCCGGCGTCGGGGGCGATCTCGGCAAGCACGATCCGTGCGGTGGTGCTCTTGCCCGACCCCGACTCGCCGACCAGGCCCAGCGCCTCGCCCGCGCGCAGGTCGAATGAGACGTCGTCCACCGCCGTACGCCACGAGCCGCCCGGGGAGCGGTACCGCTTGGTCACCCCCCGCACCGAGACGACCGCGTGGTCCTTCACCCGGGGCGGCGCCGCCGCCGCACCTGAAGCGGGGACGGGCCGTTCCCGGTCCGCGTGGAAGCAGCGGACCTCCCGGCCCGGCCCGTACGGCACGGGCGGCGGCGGCTCGGCACGGCAGCGGTCGTCGGCCAGCGCGCAGCGCGGCGCGTACGGGCAGCCGCCGGCGGCGGGAGGGCCGGTGCGGACGAGGGGCAGCTCCCGCGCCGGACCGTCCACGGCGGGCACGGCGGCCAGCAGGTCGGCGGTGTAGGGATGGGCGGGGGCCCGCAGCAGCGCGTCCGCCGGTCCCCGTTCCACGACGAGCCCGGCGTAGATGACGGAGACCTGGTCGGCGAGCCGGGCCACGACCGCCAGGTCGTGGCTGATGAGCAGCACCGCCGTGCCCGCCCGCACGCGTGCCCTGAGCAGGTCGAGCACCTGCGCCTGCACGGTGACGTCGAGGGCCGTGGTGGGCTCGTCCGCGACCAGCAGCGACGGCCGGGCGGCGATCGCGGAGGCGATCAGCGCCCGTTGCCGCAGGCCGCCGGACAGCTCGTGCGGATACTGCAGGAACCGCACGTCGGGATCGGGCACGCCCGCCTCCGCGAGCAGCCCGATCACCTGGTCGTCGAGGTCGTCGCGGTCCGCCAGGCCGTGCACCTCCAGTGCCTCCGCCACCTCGTGCCCGACCCGGCGAAGCGGGTCGAGCGAGGTCAGCGCGTCCTGCAGGACGTAGCCGATGCGACGCCCGCGCAGCCGCCGCCACTCGCGGCCGCTCAGCCGGCGCAAGTCGCGCCCCTCGAAGGACAGCGTCCGCGCCCGCACCCGCGCGCCCGTGCCGGCGAGACCGAGCAGCGCCCGGGCGGTGACGCTCTTGCCCGAGCCCGACTCGCCCACGACCGCGAGGCACTCCCCCGCACGCAGGGACAGGTCGACGTCTCGTACGGCCCGGACCACGCCGCGCCGGGTGGCGAAGTCCACCGACAGCCCGGCGACCTCCAGCAGGGGTGCCTCGGTCATCCGGCCTCCCGCCCTTCGTAACGGGCCTGCAGGGCCCGCCCCACGACGGTGGCGGACATGACGGTCAGCGTGATGGCGGCCCCCGGGAACAGGGCCAGGGTCCAGCTCGCGTCGAGGTAGTCGCGTGCCTGCGCGAGCATCGCCCCCCACTCGGGGGCGGGCGGCTGCGGACCTAGCCCGAGGAAGCTCAGCGAGGCACCGGCGATGAGCGCGGTGCCCACGTTGATCGTGGCCAGGATCAGCAGCGGCGCGACGACGTTGGGCGCGATGTGCCGCAGCAGGATCCTCCCCGGCGTCAGCCCCAGGTTGACCGCGGCCCGCACGTACGCCGAGCCGCGGACCACGAGCGCCTGCGCGCGGACGACTCGGGCGAAGCCCGGCGCGAGCGCCACCGTGATGGCCAGGACGGCGTTGCGTGTGCCCGGCCCGAGGACGGCCACGACGAGCAGGGCCATCAGGATGGCCGGGAACGACAGCAGCACGTCGGCCAGCCGCATGGCCGCCTCGCCCACGAGGCGGCCGCCCAGCGCCGCCAGCAGGCCCCAGGCGGAGCCGGCGAGCCCGGCCAGCAGCGTCGAGCCGACGCCGACCAGCAGCGACGGCCGGGCACCGAAGACCAGCCGGGCCAGCACGTCGCGGCCGAGCTGGTCGGTGCCGAGCGGGTGGCCCGGCATCGGGTCGCGCAGCGCGAGGGCCGGGTTCACCTGGTCAGGGCCGTGGGCGAACAGGCCGGGGGCGAGAGCGGCGAGGCAGACGAGCGCGAAGAACGCGGCGGCCAGCGCCACGCCGGCCTGCGCGGCCCCCACCCGCAGGCGCGGGAGCGCCGCCGGGCCGTACGAGGCCGGGGCGGTCATGCGGCGGCCTCCCGGACGCGGGGGTCGACCAGCCCGTAGAGCAGGTCGAGCCCGATGTTGATCAGCGAGAACGTGAGCGCGGAGAGCACGACCACGCCGGTCACGACGGGAAAGTCCCGGCCGCGCACCGCCGCCACCACGACGTGGCCGAGGCCCTGGCGGGCGAAGACGGTCTCCACGACGACGGTCCCGGCGAGGAGCTCGCCGAGCACCCAGCCGGAGAGCGTGAGCACCGGCAGCGCGGCGTGCCGCAGCGCGTGGCGCGCGCGGATGCGGTTCTCGGTGGCGCCCCTCGACCTGGCGGTCAGGGCGAACGGCTGGTCGAGAGCGCGTTCGAGCCCCTCCCTGGTCACCTGGGCCAGCACGCCGGCGATGGGCAGCGCGAGCGCCGCGCACGGAAGCACCAGCGCGGCCGCTCCCTCGTCGCCGAGCACGGGGAACCAGCGCAGGCGGAAGGAGAAGGCGGCCAGCAGCAGGATGCCGATCCAGAAGTTCGGCGTCGAGATCGAGCAGAACTCCAGGACCCGGGAGATCGCCCGTGCGCGCGGCCTGCCGGCCGTGAGCAGGGCCAGCGCGACCGCGAGGCAGAAGCCGAGGACCGCCGCCCCCGTCGCGAGCGACAGGGTGGAGCCGAGCTGCTCGCCGATCACGCTGCTCACCGGCCGGCCGAGCTGGTAGGAGCCGCCGAGGTCGGCACGCAGGAGGCGGCCGAGGAACAGGACGTACTGCACGCCGACCGGCTCGCGCAGGCCGTACTGGTCGCGGATGGCGTCGAGCACCTCGGGAGTGGCGTTGGCCTGGACCCCGCCCGCGATGATCCGGGCGGGGTCGCCCGGCACCAGCCGCATGCCGGCGAAGGCCAGCGTCGCCGCGCCCCACAGCACGAACAGGGTCAGCGCCAGCCTGCGGGCCAGCCGGATGGCCAGCGGAGCCACCGGGATCAGTCCCCCAGCCAGGCGCTGTGGAAGACCGGGTAGGTCTGGGCGTCGAAGGCGACGCCGCGCACCTTCGCCGAGAAGGCGGTGAGCTGCACGGGAGTGTAGAGCGGCAGCACGTACGCCTGCCGGAGCACCTCGCGCTGCACGGCGGCGTAATCCTTGTCCGCCGTGGCCGGGTCGGATGTCTCCGCCGCCTCCTCCACCCACCTGTCGATCTGCGGCGAGTCCACCAGCGCGACGTTGCCGCCGGCCTTGGCGTAGGTGTTGCCCGAGGCGAACGCGAAGCGCAGCACGTCGGGCGTGGGCCGGGCGAAGCTGACGTCCACCAGGTCGTAGCCGCCCCCGATGAGGTACTTGGCGACGAAGGCCCCGGTGTCCACGGCCGGCCGTTCGATCTTGATGCCGACCTGCTTGGCCTGCGCCTGGATGCCCTCGGCGAGAACGTCGCGCTGCTCCTTGTTGCCCTCCGCCCAGTAGGGCCAGACGAGGGTGAGGGTCTTGCCGTCCTTGACGCGGTAGCCGTCGGCGTCCGTCTTCGTCCAGCCCGCCTCGTCGAGCAGCCGCCTCGCCGCGTCCGGGTCGTACGACGCCAGTTCGCTCTCGGCCGTCGGGTCGTACGACGCGGTGGTGCGGCTGAGCGGATTGCGCGCGACCGGGAAATGCCCGAAATAAATGTTGCGCACGAGTTCCTCGACGTTCACGGCGGCCGAAAGGGCGCGCCGCACCCGCACGTCCCGCAGCGGCCCGCGGGTCTGGTTCAGATAGAGGTTGTAATTCAGGCCCGGCGTCTCCTGGGAATTCAGCGCGAACCCGGGGAGGGACCGCAGCTTTCCCGCGTTCACCGGAGGGACGCCGGCGATCGCCTGCACCTGCCCGCTCGTGAGGGCGCCCCACCGGGTGGCGTCCTCGGGGACGAACTCGAACACCAGGGTGTCGAGGTAGGCCGCGCCCTCATGGGACGCGCCGGCGGGCGGCGAGGCATAACCGGCGTTCTTGCGCAGCGTGACGCGCTTGTCCTTCTCCCAGGAGACGTAGGAGAACGGTCCGGTGCCGACCGGCCGGTAGTCCGCGACGGGCTTCGCGAGCGCCGCCGGACTCTGGATGCCCAGGTACGGCACCGACAGCGCCTGTAGGAACGGGGTGAACGGCCGCTTCAGCGTCACCTCGACGACATGGTCGCTCACCACCCGCGACTTCTCGTACGGCGCGATCAGCGAGGCGGCGTAGGCCGACTTGGTCGCCGGGTCCACGACGTGGTCGAGGCTCGCCTTCACGGCCTCGGCGGTGAACGGCGTGCCGTCGTGGAAGGTGACGCCCTCCCTGAGCGTGAACGTGTAGGTCTTCCCGTCGCCGGACACGGTCCACTTGGTGGCGAGCCAGGGCGCGAAGGTGTCCGGACCGGTCTGCGCGACCAGCGAGTCGAAGATGTTGCGGTCGATCAGGCCGGTCACCGCGGTGGCCGCGACGGCCGGGTCGAGCGACACCTGCGTGCCGGCCAGGGCGTAGGTGAGGGTGCCGCCTGCCACCGGGCCTCCGCCCGCGGCCCGGACGGCCGGCCGCTCGTCCCCGCCGCCTGCCGAGACGACCAGGACGACTGCGGCGACGGCGATCACCGCCAGGACCGCCCCCAGGACGGCCGGGCGTCTGGAGCGCAGGCTGCGCCTCTTCCTGACCGGCCCGTCGTCGACGCGGGTGGCGGTGTCGTCGCTCAGTGACATGGCGGAACCTTCTCTGTCGCGCAATGGGGCACAAGGGGACACCACGGGGATACGGGCGTGCGGAAGCGCCGGAGACGGGGTGGTGCGGCGGGACCGCACCACCCCGCCGCACTCGCCCTCCGCGCCGGCCTCTGCACCGGCCCTTCGTACAGGCCCTCCGCATTGGCCGGCCCGAACCCCGGAGACCCGGAAAACGACCGCCAGCGAAATCGAATTTTCGAGCGGCGGCTAGATCACACCATATCCGAGCGGGCCGGTCAATATGAAAGCATCATTATCGCGACCGATTGTAAACGCCGATCGATATCAATTCGAATTTCCAATGGAAACCTGTTCGGAACGCGATCCGGACAAACGCGTGACGGACGAGAAGAACGCTTCGAGGGCCTCGCCCGCCCGCTCCCCGATCGCCGGGTCCAGCCCCTGCCGGCTCACCAGGCGCAGCCCGATGGCCTCCTGCCGAGGAAGCGGCGCGATCTCCTCCAGGCCGTCCGGAACGCCGTACGCGGTGGGCAGCAGGGCGAGGCCGAGGCGCGCGCGGGCCGCCGCCAGCACCCCTTCGAGGTTGGTGGCCTCCGTCGTGATGCGTACGGACCAGCCGAGACGCTCCAGCACGCGTACGGCCTGCGCGCGGAGCGAGCACGGCTCCTGGAAGGCGACCAGCGGCACCGGGCGGTCCGGCTGCGGGAGGAACCAGCCCGGGGCGCCGAGCCAGCGCAGCGGCAGCGTGGCGACCTGCCTGCCTCCGGCATTCGGCACCACACCGAGGATCAGCGCCATGTCGAGCGTGCCGCGCATGGTGGCCTCCGCCAGCGTGGTGCTGCGGTCCAGCCTGAACACGACGTCCTGCGCCGGGAGCGCGGCCATCAGGGCGCCCAGGAGGTCGGGCAGCGCCCCGCATCCCGCGTGCTCGACCGCGCCCACGCTCAGGGCGGCCCGGCGCTCGGCGCCGAGGCGGCCCATCGCCTCGTCGTGCACGGCGAGCAGCCGCCGCGCCTCAACCAGCAGCGCCTCGCCCGCGAGCGTGAAGCGGGTCGACCGGCCGGTCCGCTCGACCAGAGGCTGCCCGATGACGCGTTCCAGCGACCGGACATGCTGGCTTACCGTCGGCTGACTGGTCCGCAGGGCGGATGCGGCCCGCCCGAAGCCGCCGCACTCGGCGATGGCCACGAAAGTTCGCAGTTGCACGAGATCGAGCAATGCTCCCATGGCCGCATCATAGCCTAAAACCCACTTTACCTACATAGAATTAGGGCTGTGAACCTCCGGTCCACCAGCGGACGGCCGCGGCCGCGATCTCCGGCGGCACCTGGTGCCCGCCGCGGAACTCCTCGTACGTCACCTCGTAGCCGCTCTCCCGCAGCTCGGGGACGAGCCGCCTGCTGCATTCGCCGATCGGCAGCACGCGGTCGGAGACGCCGTGCGAGACGAAGATCCGGGGACGGCCGTGCCGGATCATCGGCACCATGAACCCCGGGGAGAACGCGAGCACGGCCCCGAACAGGTCGCCGTTGGCCGGCCCCAGCGACAGGGCGTAGGAGGCGCCGTCGGAGAAACCGGCCACGGCCACCTTGCCGACCGCGACCGGCGCACGGGCGAACGCCTCCTCCAGCGCGGCGTCGATCCTGGAGACGTCCGCGCCGTATCCGCCGACGATGACGTCCCAGGTGGCGGAGACGGCCTGCGGCGCGAGCAGCAGCACGCCGAGCTCCGACGCGTGGGGAAGCAGCCACTCCAGCGCCTCCTCCGCCGTGCCGCCCGCGCCGTGCAGCACGACGGCGAGCGGGGACGGCCCGGCCGCCGGGGAGGGCGGCACGGCGAACAGGGCGCGCCCGTCCAGGCGGTGCACCCCCGGCTCCAGAGGGGAGGCCGTCCGTGCGACGGCCACCGGGCGGGCGGACAACCGGCCGTGCCGCACGCCCTCCTCGGGCCCCGGATGGGGCCGGCTGCGCTCCGGCGTGCCCATCGGCCATCACCCCCCGCCCAGGATTTACCCCTCCTGCCCGCGGGTCACCGCGTCACGGCCCGGCTTCGGCCGCGCGATCACGGCTCCGGCTTCAGCCGCGCGTGGCGGCGATCACCTCGGCGACCAGCGCGGGCGAGGTGACCCGGCGGACGTACTCGGGCTGGCGCAGCTCACCGCCCATGAAGGGGTACGGGTTGCGGTGGACGGCCGGGCTGGGCTCGTCCACCAGGGCGGCGAAGTGGACCTCCCCGGCCCCGGTCGCCTCGACCACCCGGCTCACGTTGCGCGGGGTGATGCCGCCTCCCGGCATGACGACCAGCCGGTCGCCCGCCCGCCGCACCAGCTCGGCGATCAGCGGTGCGCCCTCCAGGGCCGAGCTGTCCTGGCCGGAGGTGAGCACCCGGTCGATCCCCAGGCCGGCGAGGGTCTCCAGCGCGGCGAACGGGTCGGCCGTCATGTCGAAGGCCCGGTGGAAGGTGACCGAGAGCCCGCCTGCGGCGTCGATCAGCCGCTTGGCCACCTCGACGTCCACCTCCCCCTCCGGGGTTAGCACGCCGATCACCACGCCCTGCGCCCCGGCGTCGCGCACCGCCGCCACGTCGCGGACCATGGCCGCGACCTCGTACTCGTCGTAGACGAAGTCGCCGCCGCGCGGGCGGATGATCACGTGGACCCGGATCGCCGAGACGGCCGCGAGCGTGGCCTCGACCGTGCCCAGGGTGGGCGTCAGGCCGCCCTCGAACAGCGCGGCGCACAGCTCCACGCGGTGCGCGCCCGCACGCTCGGCGGCCAGCGCCCCGGCCGTGCTGTCGATGCAGATCTCGTACGTCAGGCTCATCTCTCCCCCATCACGAAAGCCGCCGCGCGGAAAGCGGCCGCTCAGAAAACAGCACTGATCTCGCCGACGGGGACTCCCCCGCCCAGCACCGGGACGGTCGTGAACTCGGCCGCCGCCGAGACGTCGGCGCCCGCGGCCCGCAGCGCGGCGAGCGCGATCGCGGTCGTCGCCCGGGGGCCGCCGTCGATCGCCTTGACGGCCGCCGCGTGCCCGGAGGCGAGCGCCACGACCAGCACCCCCTCGGCGCCGCCCTTCACCACGGCGCCGGGCAGCGCCCGCATCAGGCGGGTGTTCAGGTGGCCGGTCCCGCCGACGTACTCCGGGTGGGCCCGCATGGCGTCGGCGACCGCGCGCGGCGGCGTGCCCTGCGGGGACACGGCCATGGCGCGTACGGCGCGGGCCAGGCCGGTCAGGGAGATCCCGAACAGCGGGGCGCCGCAGCCGTCGACGGCGACGTGGGCGGCCTTCTCCCCCGACAGCTCCTCCACGACCGACCTGACCCGTTCCTGCACGGGGTGGCCGGGGTCGAGGTAGCCGTCGGCAGGCGCGCCCGCGGCCACGGCGGCGGCGAGCATCGCGGCGTGCTTGCCGGAGCAGTTCATCCGCTCCCGCGACGGTCCGAGACCGGCCCGGATCAGGGCCTGCCGGGTGTCCTCGTCCTCCGGCCAGTCGGGCGGGCAGCGCAGGTCGTCGAAGCCGAGCCCGGCCTCGGCGAGCATCTCTGCAACGAGCCGCACGTGGAAGTCCTCCCCCGTGTGGCTGCCGGCGGCGATGGCGAGCGCGGGGCCCTGCAGGTGGGCCCCGGCGAGCAGGCAGGCGAGAGCCTGGAACGGCTTGGCCGACGAGCGCGGCAGCACCGGCGCGTCCACCGAGCCGCGCGCCACGGCGACCTCGCCGCCCGCCGACAGCGCGACCACGCTGCCGAAGTGGACGCTCTCCACGAAACCGGACCGCACGACCTCCGCGAGCGGGGCGTATTCAGCGAGGGACACGAGTGATCTTCCTCCTGCGCGGGCCGCCCCCGCCCGCCACGGAGCGGTCGAGGGAGCGGGCGAGCGCGGACAGCGACGCGTTGACCACGAGGTAGACCAGCGCGACGACGATGTACGTCTGGATGAGCAGGCCGTTGTAGTTGGCCAGGACCTTGCCGCTGTAGAGCAGCTCGGCGTAGCTGACGACGAACCCGAGCGAGGTGTCCTTCAGCAGGCCGACCGACTGGCTGACCAGCGAGGGCAGCACCCGGCGGGCCGCCTGCGGCAGCACGACCAGGCGCATCGACTGCCCCTGGGTGAGCCCGAGGGCGAGGGCGGCCTCGCCCTGTCCCCGTTCCACGGACATGATCCCGGCCCGGAAGACCTCGGCGAACAGCGCCGCGTTCGACACGGAGAGCGGCACCACGAGCTTCCAGAACAGCGGCAGGTCGAGGCCATATCTCGGCAGCGCGAACAGCACGAGGTAGACCAGCAGCAGGGCCGGGATGGTCCGCACGGCCTCGACGTACGCGGCGGACGGCAGGCGGATCGCCCGGCGCCGCGACAGCCGTCCGAGCGCGAGGGCGATCCCGGCCGCCATCGAGAGCGCGGCGGCCACGACGGCGGCCAGCGCGGTGGACCACAGCCCGCCGAGCAGGTAGCGCCACATCGGCCAGGTCGCGTACGGCTGCCAGCGCTCGGCGGCGAGCTGCCCGTTGGCGGCGAACTGGCGCAGGGCCAGGGCCAGCAGGGCGAGCAGCACCAGCACGCCCGCGATGGTGGCGAGGCGGATGCGACGGCGGGCGCGCGGGCCCGGCTCGTCGAACAGCAGGTTGCTCATCGCGCCACCGCCAGCCGCCGTTCGAGCCGCCCGGTCACGAACCCGGCGCAGGCGGCGATCGCGGCGTACGCCAGGCCCGCCCCCACGAAGATCGGGATGGGCTGCGCCTCCAGCAGGTTCACCCGGTTGGCGGCGGCGGTCAGCTCGACCACGCCCACGGCCGCCGCGAGCGAGGTGTTCATCGTGAGCGCGATGAAGATGTTGCCGATCGGCTGCACGACGGTCCGCAGCGCCTGGGGCAGCACGACGTGGCGCAGCGACTGGCCGAACGTCAGCCCCAGGGCGCGGGCCGCCTCGCCCTGACCGGCGGAGATCGCGTTGACGCCCGAACGGAGGGCCTCGGCGATGTAGGCGCCCTCGTACAGCGCGATCACCACGATGGCCGTGGTGGTCAGGCCGGCCTTGAGCCCGATCTCGGGCAGGCCGAAGACCGCGAGCACGAGCAGCACGAGCAGCGGGAGGTTCTGCAGGGTCTCGACGTAGACCGTCGCGACCGCGCGCAGCACCGGGACCGGCCCGACCCGCATCGCCACGATCACGAGCCCCACGACCGCGGCGCCCACGAAGGACGCCGCGGTCATCTGGAGGGTCACGACCAGCCCCTGCCAGAACTCGGGCAGGTGATCAAGCAGTGCCGACATCAGGAACCCGGCACCGAGCCGATCTCGGGCGGCGTGGGGGCCTCACCCTGCACGACCGTGCCGAGGGAGTTCTTCCAGATGTCCTGCCAGACGCCGTCGGCCTGGATCTTCTTCAGCCAGTCGTTGACGAACGACTTGAACTGGTCGTCGCCGTGCTTGAGCCCGATGCCGTACGGGTCCTGGGTGAACGGCTTGGTGACGATCTCCAGCTCGGGGTCCTTCTTGGCGTCGGCGACGAGCAGCGTCTCGTCCTGCACGTAGGCCACGCCGCGGTCCTGCTTGAGCGCCTGGACGCACTCGGGGTCGCCGCCGAAGGTGATGATCTTCGCCTGCGGAGCGAGCTTCTTGATCTCGGGGATCGCGGGGGTGTTGGCCCCGGCGATGACGGTCTTGCCGTTCAGGTCCTGCGGCGAGGAGATCCCCGTCGTGCCCTTCTTGACCGCGATGGACAGGCCCGAGGAGTAGTAGGGCCCGGCGAAGGCGACCTGCTCGGCCCGCTCCGGCGTGATCGTGTAGGTCTGGAAGACCACGTCGACGGTGCCGTTGCTCAGCAGCGCCTCGCGGGTCTCGGACGCCGAGTTGACGATCTTGACCTTCGGCTGCCCGATGATGTACTTGGCCAGCGCCTTGCCGAGGTCGGCGTCGAAGCCCTCCACCTCGCCGGTGGCCGGGTTCTGCTGGGACAGCAGCGGCGCGTCGAGCGAGCCGCCGACGATGAGCTCGCCGCGCTGCTTGATCTTCTCCATCGTCGAGCCGGGCAGGATGTCCGCGGCGGCGGCCACCGGAGCCTTGGCGATCACGCCGCTCCCGCCGCCCTCACTCGGGGCCGCGCCCGGCACGGCGGAGCTCGCCGAGTCCGTCCCGGCACAGGCCGTCAGGCCGGCCATCGCCACGGCGGCGACAGCGGCCACCCGCTTAATGGACACCATCGGGGTCCACCATCCTTTGCGATCAGTGCGTGAGTACCTTGGCCAGGAAGTCCCTGGCCCGATCGGTCCGAGGGGAGTCGAAGAAGGCGTTCGGCTCCCCCGTCTCGACGATCCGGCCGCCGTCCATGAAGACCACGCGGTCGGCCGCGCGGCGCGCGAAGCCCATCTCGTGGGTGACGACGACCATGGTCATGCCGTCGGCGGCCAGGCCCGTCATCACGTCGAGGACCTCGCCGACCATCTCCGGGTCGAGCGCCGAGGTGGGCTCGTCGAAGAGCATGACCTTCGGCCGCATGGCCAGCGCGCGGGCGATGGCCGCGCGCTGCTGCTGACCGCCCGACAGCCGGGCGGGCTGCTTGCCCGCCTGCTCGGCGATGCCCACCCTGGCCAGCAGCTCGTGGGCGGTCCGCTCGGCCTCGGCGCGGCTCACGCCGCGCACCTTCATCGGCGCGAGCATCACGTTCTCCAGCACGGTCTTGTGCTGGAAGAGGTTGAAGTTCTGGAAGACCATCCCCACGTCGGCCCGCAGCCGGGCCAGCGCGCGGCCCTCGGCGGGCACGGGGACGCCGTCCACGAGGACCTCGCCCGAGTCGGCCGCCTCCAGCCGGTTGAGGCACCGGCACAGCGTCGACTTGCCGGACCCGGAGGGCCCGATCACCACCACGACCTCGCCGCGCGCCACGTCGAGATCGACGTCGTGCAGCACGTGGTGGTCACCGAACCACTTGTTGAGGCCTCGTACCCGAATCATCGCCATCTTCCTTCGAAATCGAAGTTATGGCGGACCGTAATGGATGATTCTGGGCGAAGTCAACGCGTTGGCGGACAAAGTCACACCGTGGTATCTCTTACCCCTATGCCAGGCAAAGAGAGGTTGCCGGTGCGGGGGGCGCAGGGCGACCTCCTGCGCCTCGTCGCCGCCGGCCACGCCGAGTCGCGGGCGGAACTCGCCCGCCTGTCCGGCCTGGCGGCCTCCAGCGTCTCGTTGCGCGTCGAAGAGCTGATCGGCAGCGGGCTGCTGGTGGAGGAGGGCGCGGGCACCTCCCGCGGCGGCCGGCGCCCACGCCGGCTGCGGCTCAGCCCCAGCGCGGGACTGCTCGCGGTCGCCGACCTGGGCGCCCACCACGCGCGCCTCGGCCTCCTCGACCTCAGCGGCACCCCGCTGGTGGTCGAGGAGCGCCCCTGCGAGATCGCGGACGGCCCCGAGGCGACCATCGACTGGATGGCCGCCGCGTTCGAGGACCTGCTGGCCGCGCACGGCCCGCCCGGGGTCCCGCTGCGCGGGGTCGGCACGGGCATCCCCGGTCCCGTGGACCCGGCGACCGGCCGGGTCGTCGCACCCTCGCGCATGCCCGGCTGGAACAACTTCCCCGTCGCCGAGCGCCTCGGCGCGCACTTCGACCTGCCGGTGCTCGTGGAGAACGACGCCAACCTCATGGCGGCCGGCGAGGCCAGGGCGTGGCCGAAGTGCGAGACGCTGATGGTGCTCAAGGCCGGCAGCGGCATCGGCTGCGGCGTGATCGTGAACGGCACCCTCCATCGGGGGCGGGGCGCCGCCGGCGACATCAGCCACGTGCGGGTCAGGAGCGACTCGTCGGTCACCTGCTCCTGCGGGCACGACGACTGCCTTGAGGCCTACGCCAGCGGTGCGGCCCTCATGAGCGTGCTCAACGAGCAGGGCATCGAGGTGCGGCGGCCGTCCGACGTCGTCGCGCTGGTCGAGGACGGGGTGCCCGAGGCCACCGCCCTCGTCCGCAACGCCGGGCGGCTCATCGGCGAGGTGCTGACCGTGCTGGTCAACTTCATCAACCCCGACGCGATCGTGGTCGGCGGCAGCCTGTCGCCGGCCGAGCCGCTGATCGCGTCGATCCGCGCGGCCGTGTACGAGCGGTGCCTGCCGCTGGCCACCCGCGACCTGGAGATCTCCACCACGCGGTCGGGACCCGACGCCGCCCTGCTCGGCGCCGGATCCTTGCTGCTCGACGCCGTGCTCGCCTGACCACCGACCCCGAACGGACGGCCGTGACCCGATACTGCCTCTTCGACCTCGACGGCACGCTGACCGACCCCGAGACCGGCATCGTCGCCTCGCTGCGGCACGCCCTTTCCGCCGTCGGGGTCCCGGAGGCGGAGCACGAGCGGCTCCGCGCCATGATCGGCCCTCCCCTCCAGGAAGGCTTCCTCATGCTCGGCGTGCCGCCGGAGCGTGTCGACGACGCGGTGCGCGCCTACCGGGAGCGCTACACCGACGGGATGTACGAGAACGAGGTCATCGAGGGAATCCCCGCCGTGCTGGAGGCGCTCGTCGCCGGCGGCTGGACCCTGGCGGTGGCGACCTCGAAACCGGCCGTCTACGCCGAGAAGATCCTTGTGCACTTCGGGCTCGACGGCTTCTTCACGTACGTCGCCGGTGCGACGCTCGACGGGTCACGACGGCACAAGGCCGACGTCATCCGGCACGCGCTCGACGTCCTCGGCGCTCCACCCGAGGCCGCCGTCATGATCGGCGACCGCATGGAGGACGTCGCCGGCGCGGCCGCCTGCCGGGTGCGGAGCATCGCCGTCACCTGGGGTTTCGGCGACGCGGCCGAGTTCGTCGATCCCGGCCTCATCGCCGTTGTGGACACGCCCCGACGCATCCTCGACGTGCTCTCCCAAACGGCCATCCCTGAAATGGATACGCCCGGCGGGTCGTAAACGCACGAATACGCCTGCGTACGAGGCGAAATCGCCTTGACGTGATCGGGATGGACATGACTAGATCACTTTCGTGATCATCACTTTCCCTCCGAAACGTCCCAGTCGTTCCAGCACATCGGAATCAGGAATTTCTGGGCGCTCGTCGCCCCGCGAAGAGAGCGGCGGATTCCATAAGTCGTCAATCACCCGGCTGCTGGCCTGCCTCGCAACCGCTTTGGCGGTGACCGCCGGCCTTTTCGTCGTGCAGGCACCGGCCGCCTCGGCCGCCGGCATCACGACCGACCTGGGCATCACGAGCGGCGGTGACGTGGTCGCGGGCGGAGGAAAGGCCTTCATCGCCGGGGACGACCAACTCCTCGTCGTCAACGCCAACGGCACGCGCAACGCCGGCTTCAGCCTGCCCGGCATTCAGGGCCTTGCCATCACACCGGACGGCACACGGTTGTACGTGGCGCTACGCGATTTGAACGAGATTATGGAGCTCGACACCGCCACTCTCGACACCACCCGGGAGATCAGCCTGGCCGAATACCCATGCCCGACGAACTTGGCGTTGTCGGGCAGATGGCTCTGGGTGGGATACGGATGCGACCAATGGGATGGCGGTGTCGTCGGCATCGACATGGCGTCCGGACACCGATCACGGCTGATCCGGGTGGCAGCCACCTATGCCAGCCCCAAGGTCGCCGCCGCCGGAAATACTCTGGTGGTCGGCGATGCGCTCTCCCCGGCCACCCTGAGCGTGTACGACGTGAACGCGTTCCATACCACCCTGCGCGGCATCATCGACGGCCACGACTACCACGCGGGCTTCCTGGGAGACCTCGCCATCACACCGGACGGTTCGACCATCATCGCGGCATTCCTCAATTCGGCCGAATACTTCGCCTGGGACACGACCAGTCTGCAAGAGGTCCACGCCTACGGCCCGGATCCGTCCTCCGGCTACTACGCGCCGGTCATCGCGGTCAGCCCGGACGGAACTCGCGTCGCGGGCGGGCGCGGGACCAAGTCAGGTCTGGTCGTGACCGTGTACGACAGCGCGACGACGACCCCGGTCTACACCGGCACGCTCAGGGACCATGGCGCTTTTATGGACCTGCAGAGTCTCACGTTCTCGGGTGACGACCTCTTCGCCCTGTGGAAGGACCTGGCTACTCACCATCTGCACCTGTGGCGGCTGGAAACCGGCGCGCTCCCGGAGTCCACGCTGACCCTGACGGCTCCGTCCACCGGGACCGGGGCCGACGTCCTCACCCTGACCGGCCGGCTCACGATGCCCGACGGGTCGGCTCCGGGTGAGCAGCCGCTCGTGGTGACCCGCCACGTGAACGACAGCGCCGAAATCACCCGCGAAGTGACGACCGCGGAGGACGGCACGTTCACCTTCACAGACGGGCCGAGAAGCGCAGGGGTGATCAGATACGACGTGATCTGGAACGGCGGCCCGACCGTGC
>NZ_JAATEK010000070.1:0-18453 GCF_012034195.1 Microbispora sp. CL1-1 | reverse complement strand
CGGCGTGATCATGGCGATGGGGTTCTACGCGATCTTCCTGAGCACCGGGGTGTTGAACACCGTGCCGGGGCTGATCGTGGCCGACTCCACCCTCGCGGTGCCGTTCGCCGTGCTGATCTTCACGGCGTTCATGTCCGGCATTCCCGAGGAGCTGATGCAGGCGGCCCGGGTGGACGGCGCGGGCGCGCTGCGCACGTTCTGGTCGGTCGTGCTGCCGGTCTCCCGCAACTCGGTCATCACGGTGTCGCTGTTCGCGTTCCTGTGGGCCTGGTCGGACTTCGTCTTCGCCTCCACCCTCGACCAGGGCGGCGGCCACCAGCCGATCACGCTCGGCATCTATCACTACATCGGCAACAACAACCAGGAGTGGAACGCCATCATGGCGACCGCGGTCGTCGCGTCGATCCCGGCCACCGTGCTCCTCGTCATCGCCCAGCGTTACGTCGCCGCCGGGGTCACCGCCGGCGCCGTCAAGGACTGAGGAAGCGTCCCGCACCCGCACGAACGACGTCGTCCACGGCTCGGCCGAAATGTTAGCGCTAACACCGGCTTGGTGAGACGACGTGCGAAAGGTGAACGCCCCCGCGTTCACGCAACACAAAGGAGTAGCACCCATGTCCCGAACGGCATTTCCCCCGGGGAGTCCGTTAGCCCGTGGCCGCGGCCGGTTCCTGAGCCGCGCGGCAGCCGTGGTGGCCGCGCTGGCGAGCGCGGCCACCGGAGCCGCCCTCTCCGCGACGCCCGCATCCGCGGATCCCACGCCGGCCGCCGCGCCTGCACCCGCGGCCACGCTCGTGGTGAAGGCAGACCAGCCGTTCCGCCCGGTCACGCACGTCGCGACGGGCTCCCTGTACGGCCTCGCCGACGACGCGACGCCCTCCGACGACCTGGTCAAGGCCATCAAGCCGAACACGTTCGTGCAGATGGCCGTGGGCGGCAAGCAGCAGGCCAAGGGCGACGTGCTGGTGGTCGCCGACAAGGCGGCCAGAGCGGGCGCGAAGGTCGTCAACCGCCTGTCGGACTACTACGCGGGCTGGCCGTACAGGTTCAGCTGGGACACCTGGCCCGGCGTCGTGGAGCAGCAGGTCAAGGCCGTCCAGGCGTCCGGAGTGACGAACATGGCGGCGTGGGAGCTGTGGAACGAGTCGGACAACACCTGGCTCGCGTCCAACGGCACCTACGAGGACTTCTGGACGAAGACCTTCCGCCAGGTGCGCTCGCTCGACCCGGACACGCCGATCCAGGGCCCGAGCTTCTCCGACAACATCAACGACATGGAGAACTTCCTCCGGAACGCGGTCGAGACCGACACGGTGCCCGACATCATCTCCTGGCACGAGCTGATCAACTCGGGCAAGATCGTGACCGACCTCGCCAAGGTCAACGCCATCATGAAGGACCTCGGCATCAGCCCCCGCCCGATCTCGATCGAGGAGTACGCCGCGCCCTCCGAGGTCGGCATCCCCGGCGCGCTCGTGGGCTACATCGCCAAGTTCGAGCGATACGGCATCCACGACGCCGAGCTCGCGTTCTGGAACGGCTATGGCGCGCTCGGCGACCTGCTGACCGGCACCGGCGGGAAGCCGAACGGCGCCTACTGGCTCTACAAGTGGTACGCCGACATGAGCGGCGACATGGTCACCACCACCCCGCCCAACGCCACGACCGGCCTCGACGGCGCCGCCGCCGTGCCCGCCGACAAGAAGCAGGTCAGCGTGGTCTTCGGCGGCGGCAGCGGCGCCACCGCCGTCAAGGTCGACGGGCTGGACAAGCTCGACCTCGGCGACACCCCGGGCGACACCGTCCACGCCAAGCTCGAATACACCCCGTCGTACGGGCGCACCAACCCCGTCGCCGGCCCGATCACCATCTCCGACACCGTCTACAAGGTCACCGACGGCTCCATCACGGTGCCGGTGGCGATGAGCTCCGCCGACGCCTACCACCTCGTGATCAGCGGCGACGGTGAGGCGACCGACCTCGAGAGCACCTATCGGATCACCAACCTCAACAGCGGGCTCGCGCTCGACACCCACGACGCGGGCACGTCGGCCGGGACCCTGGTGAACCAGGCCACCGTGGCGGGTGGCGCCACGCAGCGCTGGAAGCTGGTCTCCACCGGCTCCGGCCTCCACAAGGTGGTCAACGCGGCCGGCGGCCTCGTGCTCGGGGTGAAGGACGCCTCGTCCGGCAACGGCGCGTCCGCCGTAGTGGAGACCGACACCGGTGCCAACACGCAGCTCTGGCAGGTCGTGCCCGACGGGAAGGGCCACAACCAGCTCGTGAACTACGACACGGGCCTGGTGCTCGCCGTCGACGGCATGAGCAAGGACCCGGGCGCGCAGGTCGTGCAGTGGAGTGACACCACCATCACCTCCTCCGGCATCGCCGGCACCCGGGTAACCGGCAAGCTCGGCAAGGCGATCGCCCTGTCCGGCGCCAACCAGTACGTCAACGTGCCGCGCGGCGCGGTGAGCGGGGTCACGGGCGACTTCACGGTCTCGGCGTGGGTCAACCCCACTAAGAACTCCACTTGGTCGCGCGTGTTCGACTTCGGCAGCGGCACATCGAACTACATGTTCCTGACGCTCACCAATGGCACCGGGCTCCGGTTCGCCATCACGACCAGCGGCGCCGGTGGAGAGCAACTGATCAGCTCCACCACGACCCTGCCGCTCAACACCTGGTCGCTGGTGACGGTGACCGTGTCCGGCACCACCGGCACCCTCTACGTCGACGACAAGGTCGTGGGCACCAACACCAATATCACTCTGCACCCGTCCAGCCTCGGCAACACCACCCAGAACTGGATCGGCCGCTCGCAGTACGGGGCGGACCCGTACCTGGCCGCCGCGGTGGACGACTTCAACGTCTACAGCCGCGCGCTGACCGCGTCCGAGGTGTCCGCCCTCGCGACCGGGCAGGTGGGCACGGGCGACGTCCTGCACTACACGTTCGACGAGAGCTCGGGTGCGGCCATCGCCGACTCGTCGGGCAACGGACGCGACGCGACCTTCGTCGCCAGCCCGGCGCCCGCGACGGGTGACGCCGCCGTCCCCGACCACTTCTGGACCCTCACGCCATACCCGGCGATCAAGGGCGTTTCGGTGGCCGACGGCGCGACCGTCTCCGGCACGGTGACCTTCACCGTCGACCTCAGCGGCGCGGCGTCCGACATCTCCTACACCTACATCGAGCTCAACCGCGACGGCGTCTGGCTGACCGACAACACCAAGGCACCCGGCAGCCACAGCGACGGGCTCCACCCCAACCTCGTCGTCGACACCACCGCCTATCCGAACGGCACCTACCAGCTCAAGATCGACGCAGTCGGCACGAACGAGCTGACCACCGAGCAGACCGTCTCCATCGTCATCGACAACCCTCCGGCGTGGAGCGCGACCTCGGTCTACAACACCGGTGACGAGGTGACCTACAAGGGATCGGTCTGGCGCGCCTCGTGGTGGACGAAGAACCAGGCCCCCGGCGACCCGTACGGCCCGTGGCAGGAGATCGTGTCCACGTCGGACGGCACCGCCGTCTGGACCCCGTCGCGGATCTTCGTCGCCGGTGACCGGGCGGAATACCAGGGCGTCGTCTATCAGGCGAAGTGGTGGACCCGCAACCAGAAGCCGGGCGACCCGAACGGTCCCTGGTCGAGCATCGGATAAACCGGTGACGGGCCGGGCGTCCTCCGGGCGCCCGGCCCGTTCTGCCGTGTCAGTCTGCCGTGTCAGTCTGCCGTGTCAGTCTGCCGTGTCAGTCTGCCGTGTCAGTCTGCCGTGTCACGGGGTGTCGCCGGAGGCGGTGCCGAGCTTGTCGGGGTTGCTGACCACGTAGATGGCGCGCACCTGCTCCCCGTCCGCGTCGAGGTCGAGCACCATCACCGCGAGGGGCGCGTCCTCCTCGAAGATGACCACGGAGGGGTCGCCGTTGACCTGGCGATAGCGGACGTCCACGCCGCCGCGCGCGTTGGCCACGACCACGCGGGCGACCTTGTCGCGGCCGCGGATCGGACGCGGCCCGCCCGCCGTCGACTTGCCCCCGCCGTCGGGCCACAGGACGACGTCGGGCGCGAGCATCTCCATCAGCGCGGCCAGGTCGCCGCCGAACGCCGCCTCGATGAAGCGCTCGGTCACCTCCCGGTGCGTACGCCGGTCGACCCGGGCGCGGGGACGCCGCGCCTGCACGTGTTCGCGGGCCCGATGGGCGAGCTGCCGGATCGCGGCCGGGCTGCGGTCGAGCATGTCGGCGATCTCGGTGTGCTGGTAGGCGAACACCTCGTGCAGGACGAACACGGCCCGCTCCAGCGGCGTGAGCGTCTCCAGGATCACCAGCAGCGCGATCGACACCGACTCGGCGCGTACGGCGGGCTCGGCGGCGTCGGGACCCGTGACCAGCGGTTCTGGCAGCCACGGGCCCAGGTAGGTCTCCCTGCGCCTGCGCAACGCGCTCTGATGGGCGAGGGCCTGGTTGACCGCGACCCGCACCAGGTAGGCGCGGGGGTTGCCGATGGCGGCCACGTCGCACGCCGCCCACGCGAGCCAGGTCTCCTGGAGCACGTCGTCGGTGTCGCCGACCGTGCCGAGCATGTTGTAGACGATGGAGAACAGCAGCTCGCGGTGGTCGGCGAACACCTCGGCCGCGTCGGCCGGGGGACTTTCACGCATCATGGGCTCCTTGGCGTCGCGGGCTCAGCCGTTGCGGAAGGCGGCGACGTGGTCGGTCACCCACTCGGCGTACGTCCGTGCGGGACGGCCGAGGACCTTCTCGACATCGGCCGTCGCGGGATGCTGCTCGTGGTCGGCGTAGTGGTCATACCGGGCCATCAGGGTGCGTACGAACGGCTCGGGCAGCCCGTTGGCGATCAGGTGCGCCGCGACGGCCCGCGACGGGACCTCCTCGAAGCGCAGCGGCCTGCCGAGCGCGGCGGCGATGGCGGCCACCGTCTCCTCGTGCGACAGTGACTCCGGCCCGGTGAGCTCCAGCCGGCGGCCCGCCAGTTCGTCGGAGAGCAGTTCGTCGGTGAGCAGCGCGCGGGCCGCGACCTCGGCCAGATCGCGCTCGTCGAGCAGGGACTCCCGGAACCCCGCGTGCACGTAGCGCACGACGTCTCCGGCGCGGATCTGCGCGCCCCACGCCTGCAGGGTGTTGCCGGCGAAGCTGCTCGCGCGCAGGCTGGTCCAGGCCAGGCCGCTGGCGACGGCCGCCTCCTCGGCCTCCTTGTTGCGGTCGCCCCGCCATCGCGACGGCTGCAGGTCGAACGGGTCGTCGATGTTCATCGCCGACAGGGCCACCACCCTGCGTACGCCCCGTTCGGCAGCCAGGGCGAGGAGCCGCTCGGCGGAGTCGCCGAAGGTGCGCGGGTGCAGGAAGACCGCCTCGACGCCGGCGAAGTGGCCGGCCATCGTGCCGGGCCGGGCCGGATCGCCCTGGACGACCTCCACGCCGTACGGCAGGGCCGCGTCGCGCGGGGAGCGGCTCACGGTGCGCACGCGGGCGCCTTGTGCGACGAGCTGCTGAATGACGAGACGTCCGACGGCGCCGGTCGCTCCGGTGATGAGGATCATGGTCGCTGCCTCAGCGCGCGTCGGCGGGCACGAAGTGACGGGCGTGCTCGGCGGCCCATTGGGCGAACGTACGCGGTGGCCGGCCGACGACCTGCTCCACGTCACCGGTGAGTCTGGTGGCGAACGGGTTCGGCGTGCCGTAGATCCGCAGCAGGCTCTCCACCATGTCCACCTCGTCGGCTCCCTCGATCTCCGCGAACGCGCGGAAGAGCGCCAGCGGCGGACGCCGGTCGGGCGTGCTCCACTCGCGGCGCACCTCGTCGGGAGTGAGCTCCTCGAACCGCAGGTCGCGGCCGGTCGCCTCGGCGAGGATCGCGACCATCCGCCGCGCGGTCAGCACCTCGGGGCCGGTGAGGTGATAGGACCTGCCGCCGTGACCGCCCTGCGTCAGCACGGCCGCCGCGATGGCGCCGATGTCGTGTTCGTCGACCGGCGGGCTCTGCCGATCGCCGTACGGCTCACGCACCCGGCCGGTGGTCCGCAGTGACTCGCCCCAGTCATTGACGAAGTTGGCCATGAACTGCGTCGGCTGCAAGAACGTCCACTCCAGGCCGCTCGCCCTCACGGCAGGCTCCAGCGTGCCCTCCTGCCAGCCGCCCAGGACGGTGGCCCTGCCGACCCCGGCCCGTTCGGCGAGCGCGACGATGTCGCGTCCGTTCGCGAGAGGCCGACAGCCGACGCCGAAGTTGATCAGGTGGACGGCCGTGACGCCGTCGAAGGCCGCCTCCAGGCCGGCGACGTCGGTGAGATCACCCGCCACGACCTCCACGCCGTACGGCAGGGCGGCGCGGGCGGGGTCCCGGGTCAGCGCCCGCACCTTGCCGCCGCGCTCCAACAGATGGTGGACGACCTGCCGGCCGACGGTGCCCGTGGCTCCGGTGACGAGAACGGTCATGCCGAGTGCTCCTTGTCGACGTGGGTGACGCCGTTTCCACCCCGCTGCACGCGTGCGGGAACGGCCACGCCTCCTAGGAGGATCGGCGGGGAGCGAAGTGTGACATGGCAGGCGAATCTACGGCAGTTCGCGAAGCACCAGAGCCTTGGAGAAGGGCTCTCCGGTCCTCCGGGCGTACGTCATCCGTGCGCGCACCTCGCTGAGCGAGCGCGGCCGATAACCGGGGCCTCCGCAGCAGCTCTTGTGGAAGCGGACACCTGCGTGCAGCAGCACCGAGAGCGTCCGCCAGGCCGCCGTGTCCCTGCGGCGCGGCGCCGCGAAGGCGGAGCCGACATGGACGAGCGGCTGAGCGCATCGCGGGCAGAGCCGCTCGTCAAGGCCCACGCCCGGAAACGGCTGCTTGTACGAGGCGCGGCACGGCAAGCAGACGAAGGAGGTCTTCCCATGGGCCATGACGGCCAGAGTAGATCGATCACCCGGCCAAGGGCGAGCGGATCATGGCTCCAGGTGGACTGCCCCGACACCCCTTTCGGCGGGGACCGTCGGTGGCGATCAGGCAGACACATCAGGACTGATCGCCGGTGGACGGCCCCCGCTTGCGACGAGGCAGCCCGTCTGACGGGGTTCGTCCCAGGGAGATCAACCACCCGGCCGAAGGTCGGTGACGCCCTAGCCCTGCCGTGTGTTGCCGGTTTTCGGCTTCTTCGTGGGTGGAGGAGAGGCGGTTTCCCCGTCGTCGCTCTCGTCGTCGCTCATGGCGTCGCTCTCGTCGTCCGAACTGTCCGGACTGTCCGAGCCGCCGGAGCCGTCGGAGTCATCCGGGTCGTCCGAGTCGTCGTCCGCCCGCTTGCGTTTGACGCCCCGTTTCGTCCTGGTGCTCGTGGAGTCGCTCTGCTCCGCGTCGCTCTCGTCCGAGCTCTCGACGCTGGAGTTCGTGTCGTCCTCCTCCTCTTCCTCTTCCTCGGCCGTGGCCAGCGGATCGAGGCGCCACCACACCATGCCGAGCTCGAACACGTCGTCGCGCTCCTGGGCGAGCTTCGGGCTCCCCGCCCTGCTCACCAGGTCGTCGGCCATCTCATCGGGCTCGATCCGCCAGGGCTTGTACTTGCTGGAGAAATAGACGCGGTGGTAGTCGTTCAGGAACTCCGCGAGATTGCGCGCGCCGACTGGGCTGAAGAGCTTCCCCGTGGCTGCTCCCGCGTCCTTCGTGAAGAAGAACCCGATCGCCAGCCGTTGCGCGTAACGATATTCGCCGGCCAATTCGTCCAGCTTTTCGAGGTCCTGCTTGAAATCTCCGCGGAAGTGCGCCAGCCGTCCTTGCGACTGCGTTTTGATCTCGACGACGACCCGCCTTGCCGGGTCGGGGGCCACCTGGCCGTTGAGGACGAAGTCGCACTGTTTGCTTGTGTCGGTATAGACGTGGCGCTCCCGGCCCAGATCCGCGGCGAGGAACCGGCCCTGGATGAATCGAGTGATCTCGATTCTGATCCAGTCCTCCCAGCCCTCGCCGGGATTGGCCCACGCGGCGGCGATCGCGGCCTGGTTGGCCTCGGTCCATTCGACGACAAGTTCGATGAATTCGTCCGCGGTGAGAATCTTCCGGCCCGTGGTCGGAGTGGTCACGCTTGCGATCCCTTCTCCAGGAATTCCCGCCGTTCGGCGGCTGGAACGAGAATCACCCGCCGAACGCGTGAAGACAAGTGCCGGAAAACCGGAGGACTGGCACAATAGGCGGTATTTATCTGGAGAATCCCGTAAAACTGGGCATTGTAGCTTCGCGAAAACCCCCAAACCGGAACAGGGTAGTTACCTTACGTATCGGGAATCGGGGGTCCAAAAGATCGGCCCACGCGGGGTGGCCCGTTAGCCTGCCGTTCCCGTGCACTCGTACCAGTCGAAGGCGACGGGTCGTCGAGCGACCCGGCGCCGGCGCGCAGGGGCAGCCAGCTCGGCCGGGCGTCCAGGGAGTAGTCGTGCGGGGGCCGGTGCCGGACCGAGAGCCATTGCGGCCCGGAGGAAGGTCTCGCGGCCCAGGACGTGGAAGCCCGGCGTGACCCCGCGCGGACGGACGCCGAGCAGCAGCATGTGCCATGACCCGTCAGGCGCCTGCACGAGATCACCATGGCCGGTGTTCTGGATCGTCGAGCCGGTGCTGCGGTGGCTGAGCACCGGGTTGGCCGGGCAGCCCTCGAACGGCCCGGTCGCCTTCGGCGCCCGGGCCACCGAGACCGCGTGACCACGCGCGGTGCCGCCCTCGGCGATCAGCAGATACCAGGTCCCGTCGATCCGGTAGAGGTGCGGCGCTTCCGGCGCGGCGAGGCCGGTGCCGGACCACAACGGACGGGGCGCGTCGAGGATCTCGCCCCGCAGCGGGTAGATGGGCACCTGCATGATGGTGCCGGCCTCGGCGCCGAAGGTGGCGTACGTGCACCAGCAGGTGCCGTCTTCATCCCAGGCGAGGTCCGGATCGACGCTGGGCAGGCCGTCGACCACGATCGGATCCGACCAGGGCCCGGCCGGATCCTCGGCCGACACGATGAAGTGGCCCCGGTCGGAGACGTTGGTCGTGATCAGCATGTACAGGCCGTCGTGGTGGCGCAGGGTGGGCGCGTAGATCCCGCCGGATGACGGCGCGGTGCGCAGACGCAGCTGGGACGGCCGGTCGAGCACGTTGCCGATCTGGTTCCACGTGGTCAGGTCGCGGCTGTGGAAGATCGGCACGCCCGGGTACTACTCGAAGCTGGAGCAGGCCAGGAAGTAGTCGTCGCCGACCTGGCAGACGCTCGGGTATGACGGTGGCCTCGCTGCTCGGGGCTGCCGCGGGCTCAGGGGATGACGGGGATGATGTCGAGGCCCGTCAGGTCGGCCGAGAGCGCCCAGAGACGGGCCGCCTCGCCGTCGTCTTTCGGGCCGCCGTCGGTGACGCGGCAGTCCGCGCAGTAGTCGCCGCCGCGCCCGTCGAGCTCGCGCGACGTCGCGGCCCACACCAGGGTCGCCGCGCCCTGTTCGGGTGTCCGGAACAGGCTGGGCACCGGATGGCCGTCGGCGTCGATCCATCCGGCGGAGACCATCTCGTCGGTCGTGAGATGCCGCTGCAGCGGAGTGAGGATCCAGCCGGGGTTGACCGAGAAGGCACGCACCCCGTACGGCGCCCCCAGCCGATCGAGGTGGCGGGCGAACAGGATGTTCGCGAGCTTGGACTGCGCGTACGCGGCCCACTTGTCGTAGCCGCGGGTGAAGTGAATGTCGTCCCACCGGATGCGCCAGTCCGTGCCGTACCCGGAGGAGACCGAGACGACGCGGGCCGCGCCGGCGGCGGTGAGGGCGGGCCACAGCAACTGCGTGAGCGCGTAGTGGCCGAGATGGTTGGTCGCGAACTGCGCCTCCCAGCCGGGCCCCACCCGGGTCTCGGGGCAGGCCATGATCCCGGCGTTGGCGATCAGGATGTCGAGGCCGGTCTCCCGGCGCAGGAACCGCTCGGCGAACGCTCGTACGGAATCCAGATCGGCGAGGTCGAGCCGGTCGATCTCGACCCCTCGGACACCGGCGAGCGACTGGCGCGCCGTCTCGGGCCGGCGCGCCGGGACGACGACTCGCGCGCCCGCGTCGGCGAGCGCACGGGTGGCCGCGAGACCCAGGCCGGAATAGCCGCCGGTGACAACGGCCGTCCTGCCGGTGAGATCGCCCCTGTCGAGGACCTCACCGGCGGTGATGCCCGTGCCGTACGCGCGTGACGTTGTGCCACTGGTCGTTTCGCTGCTCATGCCGCAGACGCTAGGTGCTAGACCGAGGTCTAGGTCAACGGGTTACCTTGAGCCGATGAAGGCTGAAGTTCTGCATATCGGCGAGGTGGCCAGGCGCACCGGGCTGAGCGTGCACACGCTGCGGCTGTACGAGCGTGCGGGGCTGCTCGCGAGCGAGGTACGGCGCGACGAGGCAGGCCGGCGGGTGTACAGCGCCTGGGACGTCGAATGGCTGGGCAACTGCGTGAAGTTCCGGGCCTCCGGCATGCCGCTGGCCACGATCAGCCGGCTGGCCCGGCTCGTCCGCGAGGGCAGCGGCAACGAAGCGGAGCGGCTCGAGGTGCTGCGCGAGCACCGGCGCCACGTCATCGCGCAACTCGCCCGGCTACGGGACTGTCTCGACCTCATCGACGGCAAGGTGGACGCCTACGAACGGCACCTCGCCGCCAACGGCGCCGGAGATCCCTGGCAGCATGCTCAGGGAACGGCGATGGGCATCTGAAGCACGAAGCAGGCGCCGCCGAGCGGGGAGGATTCGACCCAGACGGCTCCGTGGTGGGCCTTCGCGATGTCCCGGGTGATGGACAGGCCGAGGCCGATGCCGGGACCGCCCCGCTGGCAGGTGGTCCTGAGCTGGTACATCCGGTCGAAGATGCGTTCCCTGTCCTGCTCCGGCACGCCGGGGCCGTCGTCCGACACCGCCAGGCGCGCGTTGCCGTCGCTGCGGCCGACGTGCACCTGCACCTGGTTGACCGCGTGGTGCTGAGCGTTGTCCAGCAGATTGGTGATGATCTGGCAGATCCGCGTACGCATGGCCGTGATCACGACATGGGGAGCGCAGATGATCTCGATCGTGATGGGGTCGTTCCGGTCCGCGACCTCCTGCCTGACCAGCTCGCACAGGTCGATACGTTCCCAGTCGGCCTGGGCGGCGCGGGAACGGGCGACCAGGAGAAGCGCGGTGGCCAGCGTCTCCAGCCGATCCACTCCGCGGAGCACGGCCTCAAGCACCTGTGGGTAGTCGGCTTCGCCGGGATGGGCGGTCGCCTCCTCCACCGTGACGCGTATCCCGGCCAGCGGGGACCGGATCTCGTGGGCGATGTTGGAGGCGAACTGCCGCTCATGGTCGAGCATGTCCAGGCTCACGTTGATGTTGTCGATGAGCTGCTTCAGCTCCCGCGGGTCACGTCGCTGGGCGATCTGGGCGTGTTCGTCGCTGATGTTGATCTCGGCGAGGTTGCCGGAGATGGCATAGAGACGTCGCAGCAGCCGGCGGACGAGCAGTCGCCGGGCGAGCATCCGGCCCACCACCACGGCGGTCAGCATCGCGGTGAGGTCCCACCAGCGACTGGCCTCTCTCCGCGGGCCTGCCCGCTCCAGCCGTACGTGCAGGGTCGACCTGCCCATCGCTTGCTCCCCCGGAAGCATCCCTATGCTTCATACCCCCTACCAGCCATGTACCTCGACCAAACCGCCATGAAGTGGGGCAATATGCGGTTCGTCCCCGCTACGGCGGTGCCGTACGGCGGCCGAGCACATGCCGCAGGTAAGCCTCGGGCGACTCCAAGAAGCGCCGCCAATGGTCCACGAGCTGGAGTTCCTTCCAGGCGACACGGTGGATCCCCTCGTCGTCCAACTCAAGGATCTGCGCGCCCGGGAGACTCGCCAGGACCGGCGAATGCGTGGCACAGATGATCTGCCCGCCCTCACGGGCGACGCGGTCCATCAACGCGACCAGACGCAGGCAGGAGGTGAACGACAGCGCCGCCTCCGGCTCGTCCATCAGGTAGAGGCCCGGCCCGGCGACCATGCGGTCGAGCACGGTGAAGAACCCCTCGCCGTGCGACTGCTCGGTCAGGTCCTCCTCCCAGAAGCCGTGCAGGCCCGACACGTTCTGCCCGAGGTTGAACAACGTCTCGGCGCGGAAGAAGAACGCCCGCCGCTTCGTACGGGGGCCACGGACCAGGCGCAGCCCCGAGGTGGTGAACTCGGCGTGCAGCACCCGGCCGAGCGGCGTCGCCTCCCCGGTGGAGGCATACCGGGTGCCGGCCTTGCCTCCTTCGGCGTTGATGCCGCACACGTCGGCGACGGCCTCGACAAGCGTGGACTTCCCCGAGCCGTTCTCCCCGACGAGGAACGTCACGGGGGCGGTGATGTCGAGCCCCGCGGCGAGGTGCCGTACGGCGGGAATGATGAACGGCCACCCCTGCGGATGAGGCGGCGGCACGGTCAGACGGGTGATCAGCACGCGGTCAGCTCCGCGAGGCCCGCGCCACGAGCATGGGCGAGCGCTGCCCGGGGCTGGTCATGACGGGTGTGACCTCCGACGAGGTGGGTTTCGGCCGGCAATTGCTCTCAGGGTCGCACAGCCCCTCGTCCGCATCCCAGGACCCGCAGCCGATGACCTGCGTTGTCGGTCATGACGTTGCCGACGGGCCGACGAGCTCGTCTTGGTTGTCGGCGGCCCACTGCGCGAGTTGCGCCAAGGGTCCGTTCGCGAACGATTCGCCCAGCATGGAGAGCTGGTAGACCACGCCTGCACGCCCTGACGCCTGGTCGGTGCTGCTGACTTTCACGACGAGTCCGCGTGCTTGCAGACGTTGCAGCGCCTGAGTCAGCACCTTGTCGCTGACTCCCGCGATGCGCATCAGCAGTTCCTTGCGTCGTGTCGGCCCCAGGCGCAGGGCCGAGAGCACGACGGGATCCCAAGCGTGGTTGATGAGTTCGGCCGCCGCGCGCACCTGGCAGTCGGAGACGAACGTCTGGCAGGACCCGTCGATCACGGAATCCAGTGTCGCATCGGTCGCCTACCAAACGGTAGGAGCCTCGTTCGTAGCGTCGCAGAGGAAGACCCCTTCGAGACAGAGGAGATTGCTGTGAACGTGGGAATCCTGGGCACCGGAAACCTCGCCGTGACGCTTGGCCGAGCCTGGGCCGCGGCAGGTCACTCACTGTCGGTGGCGGGGCGTAACCCGCTGCACGCCGGCGGTGCCGTCCAGCAGATCGGCCCTGCGGCGGAGGCCGTCGATCCCGCGGACCTCGCGACTCGGGTCGACGTGCTCGTGATCGCGGTTGCTTGGGAAGGGCTGGAGGCGGCGTTGTCTCTCGTCGGCGGCCCCCAGGGGGCGCTGGCCGGCAAGACCGTGATCGACTGCACCAACCCGGTCGACTACACGACCGGCGCACTGAAGCCGGTGTCCGGCTCGGCAGCAGCACTCGTGGCTCACACGGCTCCCGGCGCCCACGTGGTCAAGGCGCTCCACCTGTTCGCAGGAGCCTCGTGGCCGTACGTGGGCCCGCAGGAGCTGGCGCCGGTTGTGGCGATCTGCGGCGACGAGCCGGGTGCGCTCGATCGCGCTGCGGCACTGATCCAGGATCTTGGCGGACAGACTGCGGTGGTCGGTGGGCTCAGCGGCGCCCGGCAACTGGAGGAGGCCGCCGGGTTCGTTATGAGGGTCGTCGCGGCGGGTTACAACCCGAGGCTCGCCGTCCCCGATGTGGACCCGGCACTTCTTCGAGCAGCGGAGACGACGACCGGCTGAACCGGCAGACGACCGGAGGGGGTCACTACACCAATGACGCCATAGCGCGGGTTGGCCGGTGCTGGGACGAGTGAACCGG
This sequence comes from Microbispora sp. CL1-1, assembly GCF_012034195.1. NCBI lineage: Bacteria > Bacillati > Actinomycetota > Actinomycetes > Streptosporangiales > Streptosporangiaceae > Microbispora > Microbispora sp. CL1-1. The sequence continues at coordinate 4,624 of NZ_JAATEK010000070.1, read as the reverse complement.
CGATTGCACAACTGCAACCGGAAATGCAACCGGGCAGGCTTCCGAACGATCAAGACTCGGGAGTCTGCCCAGTTCGATGAGGGTGGGGCGCCAGGGACTCGAACCCTGAACCGACGGATTAAAAGTCCGCAGCTCTGCCATTGAGCTAGCACCCCTTGGTCATGCCCCGCGGACCCCGGCCCGTGTCGCGCTGTGATCCGTGGAACACTCCCCACGTTGCAGGGTACAGAGAGTACCGCGTCTTCGGCGACCGTGATTGTCCCCGATCGCGGTGAACGGGGGCGTCAGCGGAAGGCGTCGAGGCCCGTGAGCGCCTTGCCCAAAGTCAGCAGGTGCACCTCCTGGGTGCCCTCGTACGTGAGCACGGACTCCAGGTTGGTCATGTGCCTGATGACCGGATACTCCAGCGTGACGCCGTTGGCCCCGAGCACCGTACGCGCCTCGCGGGCGATGTCGAGAGCGGCCCGCACGTTGGCCAGTTTGCCGAAGCTGACCTGGGTGGGCTTCAGCTTCCCGGCGTCCTTGAGCCGGCCGAGGTGGAGGGCGGTGAGCCCGGCCTGGCCGAGCGCGACGGCCATCCAGGCCAGCTTCTCCTGCGTGAGCTGGAAGGCGCCGATCGGCTTGCCGAACTGCACGCGCGTGGTGGCGTAGTCGACGGCCGCCTCCAGGCAGGCCCGGCCCGCTCCGACGACGCCCCACAGGATGCCGTACCGCGCCTCGGTGAGGCACGACAGCGGGCCCTTCAGTCCTGTGACGCCCGGCAGCACGGCGGAGGCGGGCAGCCGTACGTCGTCGAGATAGAGAGAGGCGGTGACCGAGGCCCGCAGCGACAGCTTGCGGTGGATCTCGGCGGACGAGAAGCCGGGAGTCGCGGTGGGGACGACGAAGCCGCGGATGCCCTCATCGGTCCGCGCCCACACGACGGCGACGTCGGCGATCGAGCCGTTGGTGATCCACATCTTGGCGCCGTTGAGGATCCAGTCACCGGACGGGTCCTGCTTGGCGGTGGTGCGCATGCCGGCGGGGTCCGACCCGTGGTCGGGCTCGGTCAGGCCGAAGCAGCCGATGGCCTCCCCTGATGCCAGCCGGGGCAGCCACTCCTCCTTCTGCTCCTCCGAGCCGTACTTCCAGATGGGGAACATCGCCAGCGACCCCTGCACGGACACGAACGACCGCAGCCCCGAGTCGCCCGCCTCCAGCTCCCGGCAGGCCACGCCGTACGAGACGGCGTCGAGCCCGGCGCAGCCGTATCCCTCCAGATGCATGCCGAGCAGACCGAGCGAGCCCAGGGCCGGGGCGAGTTCGCGGGCCGGGAAGGTGCCCTGCTCGAACCATTCGCCGACGTAGGGGAGGACCTTGTCGGAGACCAGTTCCCTTACGGAGTCCCTGATCATGCGGTGCTCGGGGTCGAGCTGGTCGTCGAGTTCGAGAAGGTCGTCCATGGCGTCAGGGTATCCGGGCCCCCTCGGGGTAGGGCCAGGGGGAATCCCGATGTGCGTCAACCCCTCTGAAAGGCACTGTGGAGGTATGAACGAGATGAACTCCAACGGTTCGGTCAAGCAGCTCCACCGCACTCGGAACGGCAGGATCATCGCCGGCGTGTGCTCGGGCGTCTCCGAGTACACCGGCATCGACGCCAACATCCTGCGCCTCGGGCTCGCCGTCGCGAGCTTCTTCGGCGGCCTCGGCGTCGGCATCTACGCCGTCGCCTGGCTCCTCCTCCCCGAGGAGGGCAAGAACTCCTCCATCGTCCAGGACCTCATCGACAAGAACAAGGACGGCCGGGTCTGGCAGGACGCCAAGGCCAAGTGGGACAACGTCCAGCAGGGCTGGAACCAGGGCCGCCCCAGCAGCACCCCGTACCCCCCGCAGGCCCCCCAGGCCCCGAGCTACGAGCAGCACCCGTACGGCCGGCCCTCCACCGGCGACTCCCAGAACCAGGGTCCGCAGGCCTGACTCAGGTAGCGGCAGCCCGGACCTTGGCGATGATCTCCCTGCGCGACTCGGTCCAGAGCATGGCGAGCACGGCCGCGGTGCACAGCCCGGCCACACCCGCCAGCGTCACGACGGCCTCTGGACCGAGTCGCTGGGCGGCGGCGCCTCCGACGAGGATGCCGACGCCCTGGGCGGCCAGCAGCCCCGACTGCACCAGCCCGAACGCCGCCGCCCGCCCCGCGGCGGGCACGCACTGGACGAAGGCCGCGTTGGCCGCGAGCTGATAGGCCCCGCCGACGCCGGACAGCACCCACAGGGCGAGCACGCCCTCCAGCGGTGGCCGGACCGCGCACAGCACGAGCGGCGCGCAGGTCAGCATGGCGAGCCATCCCATGGCCCGCAGCCGTCCCGAGGGTGTGACGAACCGCCCGAAGAAGAACGCGCCGATGACCGTTCCTGTCGGCATCGCCGCCATCAGCAGTCCCGTGATCACCGGGACGGGCAGTCTCCCGTCGGCGAGCGCCGCGGCGTACGGCACCGCGAGGCCCTCGGGGATCACGTAGAACCCGCACAACCAGGCGAACAGGACGAGCGTGCGCAGCCGCCGTTCGCCGAACACCAGGCGCGCGCCGGACCTCGTCATCCGCCACATGGACGGCCGCTCGTCGTCCTCGCGCAGCGGCGCCGGGCGATGTCGCACCCCCGCGACGATCACCAGGGCCGACCCGAGGAACGTCGCGCAGTCGAGCGCCAGCGCCCGATAGGGCCCGAGCACCGCGATCGCCGCGCCCCCGGCCGCGAACCCCAGCATCTGTACGGCCTGGTTGGTCACGTTCTGCAGGGCCGAGCCCACGACGTACCGGTCGCCTTCCAGCACCTCGGGCAGCAGCGCCGCGCGTGCGGCCGAGAACGGCGCGCCGAGCAGCACGACGAAGAAGACCAGCGCGCACAGCACCGGAAAGGGTGTGGCGGGCAGGGCCATCACGGCGAGCATCAGGGCGCGCAGCACGTCGCACCAGAGCATGACCCGCCTGCGCGGGTATCGGTCGGCGAGCCCGGACAGGAGGGGCCCGCCGACGATGGGTGGCAGGTAGGTCAGCGCGTAGACGGCGGCCGTGGCCAGCGGTGAAGCGGTCCGGCTGTAGACGAGCACCGCGAGCGCCACCTGGGCGAGCTGGTCGCCGAGGAGCGACATGCCCTGTCCGAGCCACAGGGCCCGGAACTCGGGGATCGCGGCGACCTCCCGATAGGTGGTTCGCACCTCGGGGGGACGGCGGTGCCGGCCGGACAGCCTGCCGGGCTTGGTGGCCGCCATCTCACTCCGCAGAGGTCGCTCCGCCGGCCGTGTCCGCAGGTGTCCGCCGCGGCGACTGGATCTTACAGCCCGTGGTCAACATGTCACTTACAGTGCCTGCCGGAGGCGACTTTTGCAACCCGCTGACGGTCCCATTTTGCGCGCCGCGAACGGCGAGCACCGCCCTGACGAGCGGAAACGCCGACGAACGCCGTCACCAGCCGAGCTCGTGCAGCCGTTCGTCGTCGATGCCGAAGTGGTGGGCGATCTCGTGGACGACGGTGATCCGGACCTCCGCGACCACGTCGTCCTCGGTCTCGCAGATCTCCAGCGTCGGATTCCGGTAGATCTCGATGCGGTCCGGGAGAACCCCCGAATACCAGTCGCCCCGCTCGGTCAGCGGGATGCCGGTGTAGAGCCCGAGCAGGCCGGGCTCGGGCGGGTCGTCCACCACCACGACCACGACGTTGTCCATGACCTTGGCCAGGTCCGAGGGGATCGTGTCGAGCGCCTCGGCCACGAGCTCCTCGAACCTCTTCAGCGGGACGTCGATCACGGTCTCATCGTGTCATCGCGGGGCGGCCGTGCGATAGCGCCGTACGGCGAGCGGCGCGAACACCGCGATGATCAGCAGAGACCAGCACAGCGACGCCGTCACCGGATGCTGCAGAGGCCAGGAGGCGGCGGCCGAGCCGGGATTGCCGAACAGCATCCGCGCGGCCGAGACGACGGCGCTCATCGGGTTCCAGTCCGCGATCGCCCGCAGCCACCCGGGCAGCCCCTCCAGCGGCACGAACGCGTTGGCCAGGAAGGTCATCGGGAACAGCCAGCCGAACGTCGCGGCGTCCGCCTGCGCGCCGCTCTTCACCAGCAGCCCGATGTACGTGCCCAGCCAGACCATCGCGTACCCGAACAGGGCGAGCAGGGCGAAACCGGCGAGCGTCCCCAGCGGGGTGCCGTGCGGACGCCATCCCGCGATCAGCAGGCCGCACACGCTCATGGTGGCGAGCGACAGCCAGTCCTTGGACATGTCCGCGAGGCTCCGCCCGGCCAGTACGGCCATGCGCGCGATGGGCTGGGCGCGGAAGCGGTCGATGATGCCTTGCGCCATGTCCTCGGCGACCGACGTGGCGGCGGCGACCGCGGACAACGCCATGACCTGCATGAAGATCCCGGGCATCAGATAGTCGCGGTAGTCGCCACCGCCGGGCAGGCTGATCGCGCTGCCGAAGACGTACCCGAACAGGATGGTCATGATGACCGGGGCGACCAGCTCGGCGGCGATCTGGCCCGGCTGGGCGCGTAGCTGGGAGAAGCTGCGCCCCGCGATGACGAACGTGTCGCTCAGGGCCCAGCGCAGCCGTCGCCCACTCGTCGCGGGAGGTTCCACGGTGA